>NZ_JBQCGS010000012.1:0-132259 GCF_051955415.1 Flexivirga sp. | reverse complement strand
CCGGCGCGGCCGTCTGTCTGGACCGGGTCTCCGGCGGCGGTGAGGTCACCGCCGAGGTCGTTCAGTCGGTGTCCTCCGGGGCGTCCGCCTCCCCGGTCCGGTCGTCGACCCAGTCGTCATCCTGATCGACACTGCCGTCCTGAGCGGGCTCCGAACCGTCGGCCCGGCCGTCGGTCCGGTCGTCGGTCCGGTCGTCTTCGTTCCGCCGCCGGCTGACTCCGCCGCTGGCGACGTCGTTGACGTCGCCGCCGTCGGCGTGGTGCGAGCCGGGGCCGCCGTCCTGCTCGTCGACCTTGGCGCGGTAGGTGTCGCCCTGCTCCTCCGGGGTGTCCTGGGGCGCATTCATCTCACGGACCTCTTCTCGCTGGGGATCGGGTTGGGCATCGGATGGGGATCATCCGTTGCGACGACGGGCTACCCGGGCCGGCACGGGCCCATGCGGTGACCGCTCAGCTGCGCAGCGTCGTACTCGGCGGCATACCGTATGCCGCCCGGTAGTGCGCGGCGAAGCGGCTCGAATTGGTGAAGCCCCACCGGCCGGCGATGGCACCGACGGTGGCCCCGGAGTCGGGGTCGGCCGCCGCGAGTTCGTCGCGCACCCGGTCCAGCCGGATCCGGCGCAGCCGCGCCATCGGCGTGGTGTCCAGCTCCCGCCGGTAGGCGATCTGCAACGCGCGGACCGACACGTGGCAGGCGCGGGCGATGTCTGCCACGCCGAGGTCGAGGTCGGGGTTGCTCTCCAGGTAGGCGTCGGCGCGTCGGACGGTGTCGCGCGACCCGCACGACGGTGCCGCGGCGCGCAGGTCGTGCTCCGCGCCGGCCGGGTCGAACGCGGCCAGCAGGGTCGCCGCGAGGAGGTCGCCGGCCGCACCCAGCACCAGCGGGCTGGCGGCCGCCACGTCGTCCGCGGTGGCCAGTTCGCTCAGGTGCGTGACGGCCCGCTGCCACGGGACGGCAGCCGGCGGCAGCAACGGGTCGATGGTCAGCCGGCGGACCCGCTCGGTGACCGGCTCGTCGTCCTCGGTCGCCCACCGGTCCAGCAGGGACAGGTCGACACCGATCAGCTCCAGCTCCGCCCCGTGCACGCGCGTGCGGTAGTGCAGGTCCGGCGGCGCGACCAGCACGATCTGGCCGGGCCCGACACGCTGCTCCCGGCCGTCCACGGCGATGTCCATGGTGCCGCGCACCATGCGGCATACGACCAGGCAGCCCAGTGGCTCCATCGAGTACTGGGTGGTCATCGTGTTGTGGAAGCGGTCCAGCCGCACCTCGCCGAGGTCGTGCCGGCGCTGGCCGAAGCGGAAGTCGGTGGTGCTGCCGCTCACGCGCAACCGGTTGCTGGAATAGGCCTCCGCCACGAGCGCGTGAGCCTGCTCAGGATCGGTGGTGGCGAAGTCGGTGGTGACCGACCTATGCACGAATCGACCTCACGAAGGACAAGATACGACACCGATCCGGGGTGATCGGCGGCCGAGCCGGTGCGTTCTGGGGGCCACCGCCGTGCGTTTTCGGTCCTAGTCATCCGGGCCGGCCGGACCGTGGAATGAGGGGTAATGCCCGGCGGCTGCCACGCCGTCGTCGCGTGGCGAACTGGACAGAGGGACAGACGGATGACGTATGACGAGATCACGCCTGCTCACGACGGCGCGGCCGCGCCGTCCGAACCGTCCGGGGAGCGCGTGGCCACCGGCCGCATGGACCCTCGCGAGTTCGCCGATCTCGCCACTTCGCTGGGGGCCGCCCAGACGACCGAGCAGACCGCGGACCAGGTGGTCGAACATGCCCTCGCCGCGCTGGACGCGCACTACGGCGGCCTCACGCTGATCCGCGGCCGCACTCAGCTGGAGACCATCGCGCCGTCGCACGACGTGGTGGTGCGTGCCGACGAGCTGCAACGTGCGTTGCGGGACGGGCCGTCATACGACGGCGGTTGGCACGGGAGCACGCTGGCCAGTCAGGACCTGCGCGTCGAGGCACGCTGGCCGCAGTGGACGCCGGCCGCCGCAGAGTTGGGCATCGCCGCGTTGCTGGCCGCCGAACTGATCGACACCGACGGCCGCCGGCTCGGTGCGCTGAACCTCTACTGGCGCGAGCCGGTCGTCTTCACCTCCGACGACCTGGCGTATGTCGCGATCTTCGCCACCCATGCCGCGATCGCGTTGGTCGCGTCGCTGGAGGAGACCCACCTCAACACGGCGCTCGACACTCGCAAGGTGATCGGTCAGGCGCAGGGGATCCTGATGGAGCGGCACGGCCTGTCGACCGAGCAGGCCTTCGAGGTGCTGCGCCGCTACTCGCAGGATCACAACCTGAAGCTGCGCGACGTCGCCCGCCGCCTGGTCGAGACCCGGCGGCTGCCCGAGGGACGGTGACATCCGGCTGACCCATCCGGCCGGCGGTCGGTGACGAACCACCCTCGACAGCGGAGGGGTGATGTGTCGTGGCCGACGACGTCATACCGGCTGATGTGACCGCGCCCGACCGCACCGACGCACAGCACGGGCGGGAGGACGAGCCGGTCGAGATGCAGCCGAGGACGGGACCACACCGGGACGTGGCGCTGCGGGTGCAGGAGGCCCATCTGCCCCGCACGCTGCCGCTGCTGCCCGAGATCGACGTCGCAGGGTGTCAGGTGGCCGCCGCCGATGCGCGCAACGCCGGCGGCGACAGGTTCGACCTGATACCGTTGCCCGACGGCACGGTGGCGTTCGTCGTCGGCGACCTGCCCGGTCACGGGGTCACCGCGTCCGCCGCGATGGGCCGGCTGCGCGCCGTCCTGGCGGAGTGGTTGCTCAGCACCGACTTCGCGGACGCGCTGCGCCGGGTCGACCGGGCCGCCGGCCGCACCCGCGCGACGCGCGGGGCCACCCTCTGCGCCGTCGTCCTGGATCCCGCCGGCGGACAGCTGCGCTACGCCACCTGCGGTCACCCGGAGCCGCTGATCCTGACGCCCGCCGGATCCGTGCGGCCACTGGCACGCACCGGTGGGGCTCCGCTCGGGGTGACCGACTCCGGGCCACCGGTGCAGGACGGGCGGCTGCGCCGCGGCGAGCTGATGCTGCTCTACACCGATGGTCTGCTCCGGCGGCCGGGACGTCGGCTGCACGAGGGCCGCGAGCTGATGGCGCGCACCGCGGCGGACGCGCTCACCGACCGATGGGCCGGCGCGGACGTGCCCACCCGCGCGGTCGACCGGGTGTGTCGAGGCACCGTGGCGACGTTGGGATCCGGCGGGTACGACGACGGCACCGCGCTGGCCGTCCAGTGGCGGACCCAGCGGCGGCAGCGGTGGCAGGCGCAGGTGACCGCAGCGGACGTGATCGCGGCGTCCTACCGGGACGGACTACGCGCCTGGCTGGAGGATCTGGGCGCCGCCGAGCACCAGCGGCAGGCCGTGGAGCTGGTCGTCGAGGAGTTGCTGGTCAACGCCGTCGAGCACGCCCACCCGGACGGTGGCGGCGACGGTGCGGAGGTGAGCGCAGGCCTGGACGATCAGGGCGTGCTGACCGTTCGGGTGAGCGACCACGGGACCTGGCGGGCGCGCCGGGCACCGTCGGCGACCAGCGGCCGGGGGCTGTGGATGGTGCAGGAGATGGCGCAGAGCCTGAGCGTCGAACGCGGCGGCGACGCCTCGCGCGGCGAACCTGAGCCCGGTACGACGGTCACCGCCCGGTTGCCGCTGCACGTTCCGGTGGTGCTCGTCCACGGCACGGGACGCGACGGCGCCTCCGCGGACGGGACCCGGCCGTTCTCCGCGCGCTTCCAGGATCTGCCGCGGCGCAGCGTGGTCGTCACCGGCTCGGTCGATTCCGGCAGCGCGGCGGTCTTCCGGGCCCGGATCGCCGAGGCGGGCCGCGGTGGCCTCTACCCCCTGACGGTCGATCTGAGCGCGGTGGAGCTGCTCGGCAGCGCCGGGGTGCGGGTGCTGTTCGAGATGCGGGATGCGTTCGCCGCGCACGGCACCCGGCTCAGCCTTCTCGCATCGCCCGGCCCGGCCCGCGACGTCCTCGAACTCGTCGGTCTCGACGGGCTGATCGCCGACCGGCCGTAGGCCGCGACCGCCGGCGCGAATTCGACCGGCGCGAGAGGGGTATGTCGACGGTGCGGTATGGCGCACGTCCGGCATACCCCTGACCCACCACTTCCGGAACCTTGACCCCACGAGGAGCGACCATGACGGTGACCACCCAGGACGGCACGCAACTGCACGTGGAGGACTCCGGTGGCGCCGGCCGACCGGTGGTGCTGATCCACGGCTGGCCGCTGTCCGGGGAGTCATGGGCAGCGCAGGTGCCGGCGTTGCGCGACGCCGGTGTGCGGGTGATCACCTACGACCGGCGCGGATTCGGTCGCAGTGACACACCGGAGACCGGCTACGACTACGACACGCTGGCCGCGGACCTGCACGACCTGATGGAGCAGCTGGACCTGCGCGACGCGTCGCTGGTCGGCTTCTCGATGGGCGGTGGCGAGGTGGCGCGCTACCTGTCCCGGTATGGCGCGGACCGGGTCCGCAGCGTCGTCTTCGCGTCGGCCGTCCCGCCCTACCTGGCCAAGACCGAGGAGAACCCGGACGGGCCGCTCGACGAGGAGCAGGCGCAGGAGATGCTGACCGCGTTGCAGGTCGACCGGCACGCGTTCTTCGACGACTTCACCACCCAGTTCCTGACCGCCGACGGCACGCTGGCCGTCGACCGCGAGGTCCAGCAGGAGGCGTTCCGGCAGGCGACCGAGTCGGATCAGACGGCGGCGGTGGAGTGCATGAAAGCGTGGGCCACCACCGATTTCCGGGCCGACCTGGCGGCCGTCACGGTGCCGACCCTGGTGATCCACGGCGACGCCGACGCGCTCGTCCCGTTCGAGGGTTCCGGCAAGCGGACGCACGCCGCGATCGAGGGCAGCCGGTTGCACGTGATCGCGGGCGGCCCTCACGGCGTGCCGATCAGCCACACCTACGAGTGGAACGACGCCGTCGGCAGCTTCCTCGCGGACTGAGGGTTGCCCGCCATACCGCGTGGGTATGGCGCAGGCATGACCGGTGCATCGACGCAGTTCCTGCCGATCTACCTGCGGGACCAGCTCGCCCTGGGAGTGCTCTGGCGTGAGCTCGCGCAGCGTTCCGCCCGCCACAACCGGGGCAGTGACCTGGGCCGGGCGCTCGACGGCGTCGCGACCGGCATCGCCGAGGACGTCGACACCTTCACCGACATCATGCGCCGCCTCGACGTGGCGCCGAACCGGCTCAAGACCGGTGCCGCGGTCGTCGCCGAACGGCTCGGCCGGCTGAAGCTGAACGGGCGGTTGTGGGGGTATTCGCCGCTGAGCCGGTTCCTCGAGCTGGACGCCCTCGTCATGGGGATCGAGGGCAAGAAGACGCTGTGGACCACGCTGGGGACGGATGCCGGGCTCGGCGCGCGCTTCCCGGACGTCGATTTCGACCAGCTCGTGCGGCGGGCCGGTGCGCAGCGGGAGGCGCTGGACCCGTTCCACGATGCGGTTGCTGCCGAGGTCTTCCGGTCCCCGGCAAGTCCGGCGTTCGCGGACGACGCCGAGGCGCGTGTCCGGTGAGACAATGGACGGTCATGGCAGGTGTGGCCGGGCACCGTTCGTCGGCGTAGCCGGCCGCTGAGGGAGAGACATGACGCGGGAGATTCCTGATGCACCGCAGCTCATTGCGTTGCAGTTCCAGGACATGCACGAGAAGCTGACCAGCAGCGGTGACATCGGCGCCGCGCGACAGCGGCTGGTCGAGCTGGCGGTCGAGTTCATCGAGCCGTGCGACTGGGCGGCGATCACGGCCTGGCCGGAACGCTCGCTGCCGCGCACTCTCGCCCACAGCGGCAGCGTGCCGCTGGACGTCGACCACATCCAGTACGCCGCGGGCGAGGGCCCCTGCCTGACCGCCGCGACGGAGGATTCACCGGCCTGGGTCCCGGATCTGCGGGCCGAGAGCCGGTGGCTCAACTTCGTCAGCTCGGCGCTGTCGGCCACGCCGGTGCGCAGCGTGCTGTCCTATCACCTGACCGACACGCCGGTGCGCTCCGCGCTCAACCTGTATGCCGGGGCGCCGGGTGCGCTGGACCACGACGCCGTCACCGCCAGCACGCTCTTCGCCAGTCACGCCGCGGTGCTGATGGCCCACGTCGGAAGCACGCAGGAGGCCGAGACGCTCGGGACGGCGCTGGCGACCAGCCGGCGGATCGGCGCCGCGATCGGCATCCTGATGAAGACCCACGGCGTCACCGAGGACACGGCGTTCGCGATGTTGCGGGCGACCAGCAACCGGCTCAACCGCAAGATCAAGGACGTCGCCGAGGACGTCAAGCAGGCCGGTCAACTGCCGCGGCGATGACCGGTCCGCGCGGCACTGCGCCGGGCGCGGTGCCGCCGGTGGCGCTCGTGCGGCAGCCGGTCACTCGAAGCCGGGGTTGACGCTCGACATCTTGCGCACCGAGGCCAGGTGCCCGCCGAAGTAGCCGCCGGTGCCCACGCAGGCCAAACCGGCCAGGCCGAGGACGGCGCCGCGACCGTGCCGGTTGCGCCGGCGCGCGCGGTAGGACGCCAGGAAGAGTGCGACCCCGGTGCTGTTGGTGAGCGCATGCACGACGCCGATCCGTTGCTCGCGACGTCCGGCGTGCGCGAGTTCCGCGAGGCCGGTGGCAGCGGTCGGCCAGGCCGCGACCAGGCCGAAACCGACCAGCCGACGGGCGGCGGGTGCGGCGTGCCGCCCGGCGAAGACGTCCAACACGCTGGCGGAGATCCACATGCCCAGCGGCGCCATGGTCAGCGCCGGATGCACCGCATGGCCCAGCCACTTGCCCTGCAGCAGGTCGCGCCGGCCGGGCGACCGCACCAGTGCTGCACTGAGCGGCGCGACGACGCGCACCACCGGGTCGAGTGCGTCGTTGTCCTCGAGCGCAGTGGTGAGTCGTACCAACGGGTTCGGCGAGCTCATGAAGTGCCTCCTGACACGTGACTGCTCACGGCATACCCCTGCGGCGGTCGACGAAAACCGGGGGGTCGGCGGTGTCAGTCCGGCAGATCGTCCGCCTGGTCGTCGGTCCGGTCGTCGGTCCGGTCCACGCTGCGGTTGATGTCGTCGGCGACGTCGCGCAGCGTGCGGTCCAGCCAGGCACTGGCGTCCTGCAGCATCGCGAACGCGCTGTCCTCGGTGACACCGTGGGTCGCCATCAGGATGCCGATGGCGGTGCCGATCCGGCGGCTGGTGGCAAGCGTCCGATGCACCTGGACGGCGTTGAGCGAGGCGTCGGCATGCGACAACAGGACGGCTGCGTGCGTCGCGAAGAGCGCACCGACACTGACGGCGCTGCCGTCCAGGGCCCAGCTGGTGGCGGCGTAGAGGCCGAACGTGCAGTGTTCGGGGCGCTCGCCGAGGCGGAACATGACAGCGCTGCGCACCGGGGAGCGGTCGACGGCGTTGTCGACGAAGGCCGGCCAGCGAGTCTCGGCATACAGGTCCGGGATCCAGGACGGCTCGTCGTCCGTGGCGCTCAGGCTGGGTCCGTCGCCGGCGTCGTACTCCGCGTCGGTGAGCAGCTGCGGCACGGTGCCGGTTGCGGCGAGGAGGCGTGGGCGCCGGCCCGCCGGCCAGCTGGTCAACGCGGCCCAGTCGCACCCGGTGACGATCTGTCGGGTGAGCTCGACCAGCTGTTGCCGGCCGGCGACGGGGTCACCACCGCTGATCAGCGCCTGGTGGGCGCGACGGAAGTCGGCGGCGAGCTTGCCGGACGCTCCGTCGGCCATCGCGTCGTCCCTCCTCAGCGGAAGGCCCGCAACCGCAGGCTGTTGGTGACCACGGACACCGACGAGAACGCCATCGCGGCGCCGGCGAGCATCGGGTTGAGCAGGCCGGCCGCGGCGACCGGGATGGCCACGACGTTGTAACCGAACGCCCAGAACAGGTTGCTCTTGATGACGGCGAGGGTGCGGCGGGAGAGGCGGATGGCGTCCGCGGCCACGCGCAGGTCGCCGCGGACCAGGGTGAGGTCGCCGGCCTCGATCGCCACGTCGGTGCCGGTGCCCATCGCCAGGCCGAGGTCCGCCTGGGCCAGCGCGGCGGCGTCGTTGACGCCGTCACCGACCATCGCGACCACCCGGCCCTCGGACTGCAACCGGGTGACGACGTCGACCTTGTCGGCCGGCAGCACCTCGGCGACGACGTCCGCTGCGTCGATGCCGACCTGTGCCGCCACGGTCCGGGCGACCCGCTCGTTGTCGCCGGTGAGCAGGATGGGGCGCAGCCCGAGTCCGCGCAGGTGCGAGATCGCCTCGGCCGAGGTGTCCTTCACCCGATCGGCAACCACCAGCACCGCACGGGCGCGGCCGTCCCAGCCGACCGCGACGGCGGTCTGACCACGGTCCTGCGCGGCGTCGAACGCCGCCTGCAACTCATCCAGGCCCGCTGACCACTGCTCCAGCAGTTGCGGCCGGCCGACGAGCACCGCGTGCCCGTCGACGATGCCCTGCACGCCCAGGCCCTCGATGTTGGCGAAGTCCGCCACGGCGCCGAGGGCGCCGCTCTCCCGGGCCGCGTCGGCGATCGCGCGCGCGATCGGGTGCTCGGAGGCGTCCTCGAGTGCTCCCGCCAGCCGCAGCACCTGCGCGGCGTCCTCACCCTCGGCGACGTGCGTGGTGGCGAGGGTCATCTCGCCGGTGGTCACCGTGCCGGTCTTGTCCAGCACGATGGTGTCGACCGTGCGGGTCTGCTCCAGCACCTCCGGTCCCTTGATGAGTATGCCGAGCTGGGCGCCGCGTCCGGTGCCGACCATCAGCGCTGTCGGGGTGGCCAGGCCCAGCGCGCACGGGCAGGCGACGATCAGCACGGCGACGGCGGCGGTCAGCGCACCCGCTGCGCCCGCGCCGGTGGCCAGCCAGAAGACGAAGACGCCCACCGCTACGGCGATCACGACCGGCACGAAGACGCCGGAGATGCGGTCGGCGAGCCGCTGCACGGCGGCCTTGCCGGTCTGCGCATCCTCGACCAGCCGGGCCATCTGTGCCAGCTGGGTGTCCGCGCCGACGCGGGTGGCACGCACAACCAGGCGGCCGGAGGCGTTCACCGTCGCACCGACGACCGCGTCGCCGGGGGAGACGTCGACCGGGACGGATTCGCCGGTCAGCATCGACGCGTCCACCGCCGAGCGGCCCTCCTCGACCACGCCGTCGGTGGCGATCTTCTCGCCGGGACGGACCACGAAGCGGTCGTCAACGACCAACTGGGACACCGGGATCCGGTGTTCGGTGCCGTCGCGCAGCACGGCGACGTCGCGTGCGCCGAGGTCGAGCAGCGCTCGCAGGGCCGCACCGGCGTTGCGCTTGGACCGATGCTCCAGATAGCGGCCCAGCAGGATGAAGGTGATGACGCCGGCTGCTGCCTCGAAGTAGATGTTCGACGTGCCGTCGCTGCGTGCGATGGTCAGCTCGAATGGGTGGCGCATCCCCGGCATACCCGCGTCGCCCCAGAAGAGGGCGTAGACCGACCAGGCGAATGCCGCTGTCGTGCCGAGTGATACGAGGGTGTCCATGGTGGCGGCGCCGTGCCGCAGGTTGGTCCAGGTCGCCCGGTGGAAGGGCAACGCACCCCATACGACCACCGGGGCGGCCAGCGTCAGCGACAGCCACTGCCAGTTGTCGAACTGCAGTGCCGGCACCATCGCCATCGCGATGACCGGCACGGACAGCAGCGCCGAGACGATCAGCCGGGTGCGCAGATCGCGCAGGGCCGCGGCTGCGGGGGAGTCGTCGGCTTCCTCCGATGCCGGGGCGTCGGCAGCGTCGGCGGTGTCGCGTGCGGCCGGCGGCTTCGGGAGCGTCGCGCCGTAGCCGGCCGCCTCGACCGTTGCGACCAGGTCGTCGGTGGTGACGCTGTCGGCATACGTGACCTTGGCCTTCTCGGTGGCGTAGTTGACCGTGGCGGTCACACCGTCGAGCTTGTTGAGCTTGCGTTCGATGCGGTTGGCGCACGATGCGCAGGTCATCCCGGTCAGCAGCAACTCGACATCGGTGCCGCCGATCGGCTCCGCCGTGCCTGGCGATGTCTTCGTCGCGCTCGTGCTGGCATCCGTGCTCATGAGCGCCTCCTTCGTCTCCATTGTCCTCGGCCCTCGCCGCGTGCGGACGATCTGCCCGGATATTGCACAACGGCATACCCCCTAGGGGTATTCCCGAGTGTAAACGGCGTTCGTATGGCGACCGCGGCCCGGATGGCTGCCTCGGTGCCCGGAAGCAGGGAACGTATCCATCTTCCTTGGGACGGTGATCGCGCACTGTGCCGAGCAACGTGCCCTTCTTTCATGTCGTGACGTAAAATTGTCGGTATCGAGGCTTCCCTCAAGAGTCGAACATAGGTATGATGTAAGCATGGAGCAGCCGGCGGAGAAAGCGCCCGAACAGGGCGGACTCTCGGCTGCGAACTCGACCGCCGCCGAGAAGCTCGACGCCGCGTTCGGGCTGCTGACGGCCGCATTCCAGGACTCGCGGACCGACGCCCTCGGCCTGACCAAGGACGACCTGATCGACCAGGTCGTGCTCGCGCAACGCGTGCTCAACACCGTGTGGGCGCTGCAGTCCGCCCGTCTCGCCCAGGCCGGGGCGATCGAGGACACGTGCACGCCGGACTCGCGGGACCTGCGCGGGTCCCCCGACCCGCAGGTCCGCCACTCCATCGGGTCCTTCCAGGCCGAATTCATCGGCGCCGACATCGGTCCTCGACCGGGCTGGACCACCGGCCACGCCCGCGCCAGAGTCCAGGAATCCACCGACGCGATCACCCGCACGCCCAGGTTGTTCGGCCGGGTCGGCACCGGTGACCTCGAACCCGCCAAGCTCGCCGCCGTGCACCGCGCCCTCGGCCGCGTGTTCCGCGGGACTGCCGAGGACGGCGCACCTGCCACCCTCGACGGGTCGCGCACCGTCGAAGCTGCGTTGCTGGGCGACGGGGACGATGCTGATGCACCGGGCACCACTGATGCGCAGGCTGCTGCGGTCGAGCAGGCCGGCGTGGACCTGCTGGCGAGGCAGTCCGCCCGTCAGGTGCAACATCGCACCGCCCGCATCCTGTCGTCGGTGGACCCGGTGGCTGCCGACCGTGTCGCCGCCGCGCGCCGCCGTGACCGGGTCGGCGTGTTCGCGCATCCGGACGAAGAACCCGGCTTGTCGCACCTGCACGCGATCGTCCCCGCCGCAGTGGCCGCGAAGGTCATGACCGCGGTCGACCGGCACGCGCGCGATCTGCACGCCGACACCACAACCGACAAGACGCTGGCCGAGTGCCGCGCCGACGCCCTGGCCGACCTGGTCCTGGCGAACGCCACCGTCACCACCCACCTGGTCGTCCAGATCCCGGTCCACACCGGCTCCCGGCCGCCGTTCAACGGTGAGTCCGGGCGTTCCGGCGCGTTCGCGCACCCCGTCACCGGGCTGACCGGCTTCACCTCCGGGTGTCCCGCCCCGAGCCCGGCGTCGTCCGCCGGCCCGGTGGTGAAGTCACAGGACACCATTGACCGCGAATTCAACGATCTGCTCAAACGGCTCTACCCGCCCGACCTCGGCGGTTGCGCGGACTGGGAGCTCGACGACCCGAGCGACTCCGCGGGCCGATGGCGACCACCCGACGACATCCGACCGGCCGACATTCCACCGAATGCCACCGAACCGGTCGATTCCCAACCGGTCGATGCCCAACCGGTCGATGGCGCGCGAGAGCCCCGGGCCACGGCGGCGCGGCTCGGTGACGCGACGGTGCCCGGCATCGGTGTCATCCCGGCGTCCGTGATCGAGGCGATGTCGCGTTCGTTGGGGACGACCCTGACCCGTGCGCTGGTCGACGCCGGCACCGGGACCACGCTCGAGACCTGCGAGACGCGTTACCGGCCGAGCGCACGACTGCAGCACTTCGTCCGGACGCGGGACGGGCACTGCCGCTTCCCCGGCTGCACGCGCGCGGCGCGGTGGTGCGACATCGACCACGTCGATGCCTGGCCGCGGGGCCCGACCTCGGCTGCCAACCTGCAATGCCTCTGCCGGCACCACCACCGCACCAAGCAGGCCCATGGCTGGTCCGTCGTCATGACGCCGCTGGGCGTCTGCACCTGGACCAGCCCGACCGGCCGCACCTACGTCACCACACCCGGCGAGTAGGCGCCCGATCCGTCGCCCGCGGCGACACAGATGAACAGGACAGTGGGCTCGGTGGCGGTCATGCGCCGTTCGGCGCGGTATGGCGATCGGTGCTGAAGCGAGACCGCAGGGTCAGTGCGACGTACACCAGGCCGACCAGGGCCGGCACCTCGATGAGCGGTCCGACGACTCCGGCCAGGGCCTGCCCGGAGGTGACGCCGAAGGTGGCGACCGCCACGGCGATGGCCAGTTCGAAGTTGTTGCCCGCAGCAGTGAACGCCAGCGTGGCAGTCCGGTCATAGGGCAGTCCGACGGCCTTGCCGAGCGCGAACCCACCGCCCCACATCACCGCGAAGTAGACCAGTAGCGGGACCGCGATCCGGGCGACGTCGAGCGGGTGATCAGTGATCTGATGGCCTTGCAGGGCGAAGAGGATCACGATCGTGAACAGCAACCCGTACAGCGCCCACGGGCCGATGCGGGGCAGGAACGTCTGCTCGTACCACGCCCGGCCCCTGGCGCGTTCGCCATACCGGCGGGTGAGGAACCCCGCGAGCAGCGGGACCCCGAGGAAGACCAGCACGGAGGCCGCGATGCGCCACGCGGACACGTTCAGGTGCTCCTGCTGCAGACCGAGCCAGCCGGGCAGCACGGACAGGTAGAACCAGCCGAGGGCCGCGAACGCGATCACCTGGAACAGTGAGTTGACGGCCACGAGCACGGCGGCTGCTTCCCGGTGCCCGCCGGCCAAGTCGTTCCAGATGATCACCATGGCGATGCAGCGGGCGAGGCCGACGATGATCAGCCCGGTCCGGTATGGCGGCAGGTCGGGCAGGAACACCCAGGCGAGAGTGAACATCAGCAGCGGGCCGACCACCCAATTCAGCACCAGCGAGGTGGCCAGCATGCGCCTGTCGCCGGTGACGACGTCCAGCCGGTCGTAACGAACCCTGGCCAGCCCGGGATACAACATGACCCGCCGGCCGCGCGCGACCGGCAACGACACTCCCTGCACGGCGACCGCGCTCAGCGCGGTGTCCAGACGGGGTACGGCTCGGCCGAGCAGCAGCCCGGCCACCATGGCGGCGCCGATCCAGACCGGTAGGAACCGGTCGAGGGCGGACAGCCGCGTCAGCAGCTGCGCGTCAGCCGTGTCGGGCTCGGCAGTGTGCACGTCGGTCACGGTCTCATGCCCCGGCGGACGGCTTGACGGCGCGGATCAACGCGGAGTGCATGCCGTCGGCGGCCTGATGGGTGAACATCACCTCGGCGCCGATGAACCCAGCTGCCGCCAGGCCGTCCAGGTATTCACCGCGGGACAGCGCGCCGGCGATGCACCCGACATACGAGCCGCGCTCGGCCCGGTCGGCCGGGGTGAGGTGGTCCTCGGCGACGACGTCGGAGATCCCGATCCGCCCGCCCGGGACCAGGACGCGGAACATTTCGGTCAGCACGGCCGGCTTGTCGGTCGACAGGTTGATCACGCAGTTGGAGATCACCACGTCCACCGCGCCGTCGGGCAGCGGCACGTCCTCGATGGTGCCCTTGAGGAACTCCACATTGGTGGCACCGGCCTTGGCCTTGTTGGCGTTGGCCAGGTCGAGCATCTCGTCGGTCATGTCGACGCCGTAGGCGTACCCGGTGGATCCGACCCGGCGCGCGGACAGCAGCACGTCGATGCCTCCGCCGGAACCGAGGTCGAGGACCTTCTCGCCCTCGTGCAGCTCGGCGACCATCATCGGGTTGCCGCAGCCCAGCGACGCCGCGACCGCCTCGGCCGGCAGCTCACCCTGCTCGTCGGCCGAGTACAACGCCGCGCCGAAGGCGTCGTCGACCTCGCCTGTCCCGCCGCAGCAGGACGCGTTATCGGTCGGCGCGCAACACGACTGGTCGGCGTCGACCACGTCCAGGGCGTTGCGGTCACCGCGGGTGACGGCAGTCGCCGCAGCGGCATACCGGGCGCGTACCTGCTCGCGGGTCTCGTTGCTGAGGTCGGCCATGATCCATCTCCTATTGAAGAACGTCGATGCGATACATCGTGCACGACGCATCGACAGTCGTCAATACGTCGCCTACGATGGTCGCCATGAGCACCCGGACCGAGCTGCCGATCACGCCGGTAGGGATCGCTGCCTGCTGCTCACCGCTGACCGGCGGCGTCCTCGACGACGAGTCCGCGCAGCGGCTCGCCCGGGTGTTCAAGGCACTGGGCGATCCAACGCGGGTCCGGTTGGTGTCGCTCATCGCGGCCGCCGAGAGCGCCGAGGCATGCATCTGCGAGCTGACCGACCCGGTCGGGCTGAGCCAGCCCACCGTGTCGCACCACATGCGGCTGCTCGCCGAGGCCGGCCTGGTGACCCGCGAACAGCGCGGCAAGTGGGCCTACTACCGGCTCGTCCCCGACGCGTTCGAGGCCCTGCGAAGCGCGGTCAGCCTCGACTAATTGCTCTCGAAACTGGATCGGCAGGCGCTGCCGGAACTCACCTACCGAGCCGGCCGCGGCGCCCTCGCGACCGAAATTCGGCTGCACTCGTGCGGCGCACCGGCGAGGATCTGCGGATGACGATCGAGCGCGCCACCGCGGACTTCGATGGCCTCGGGCTGGAGCCGGCCGCATTCGCGGGCTGGCAGGTGCGCGCGCTGCGGATGACCGATGCCGCGCAGGTCGCCGCGGCGATGGCTGCTTCCCAGCTGCACGACACCGGCGAGGTAGCCGTCGAGGAGGCCGACATCGTCGGGGACTGGCAACGGCCCTCCTTCGACGTGGGCGCCGGCACCGTCGGCGTGTTCACCCCGGACGGCGAACTGGCGGCATACGCCGAGTATCCGGGGGCCGACCGCTACGACGCGACGGTCCGACCGGCATACCGCACAAGGGGTGTGGGCACCGCCCTGGCGCGTTGGGTGTGCGCTCGGGCCAGGGCCGCCGGGGCGACGACCGTCGGTATGCCGGTGCCGCACGGCTCCGACGGCGAGCGCCTGCTGCGCAGCCTCGGCTTCGCCGAACGCTGGACCTCCTGGACCCTGCGCCTGCCGCCGGACGTCCGCTTGCAGCAGCCGAACCTGCCCGACGGTGTGCATCTCCGGGACGCCGTGTCGGGACCGGACCGGGCTGCGGCATACGACGTCATCGAGGACGCCTTCCTCGAGTGGTCCGTCCGGGAGAAGGCGTCCTACGCCGACTTCGCCGCGCAGACCTACGAGCGTCCCGGTTTCGCCGACTGGCACATGCGCATCGTGTGCCGGGGGATGCCGGACGGTGACGACGTCGTGGGAGCGGTGTTCGCGATCGTCGACACCAACACCGGTGCGCTGTATGTCGACCGGCTCGCGATACGCTCCGACGCGCGTGGCCAGGGGCTCGCCCGCGCGCTGCTGGCCGACGTCTTCGCTCTCGGTCTCGCCCGGGGCGCCACCGGCTGCGAGCTGTCGACCGACTCCCGGACCGGTGCGCTCGGGCTCTACACCGGGCTCGGCATGCAGGTCACCGGCACCTGGGTGAACCTGGCCGCGGCACTCGGGTGACCTGACAGACTCGGTCGACCACGACCCGACCACAGGAGCATCATGCGCATCGTCGTCATCGGTGGCAGTGGCCACATCGGCACGTTCCTCGTGCCCCGGCTGGTGCGGGCCGGCCACGAAGTCGTCGTCATCAGTCGCGGCACCACGCGTGCGTATGTCGATGCGCCGGAGTGGCAGCACGTGCAGCACGTCGTCGCGGACCGGGAACGAGAAGACGCGGACGGCACCTTTCCGGCGCGAGTTGCCGCGCAGCGGGCGGACGTGGTGATCGACCTGGTGTGTTTCACCCTCGACTCGGCGTCGGCGCTGGTCGAACGGCTACGCGGAGAGACCGGCCACCTGGTGGAGTGCGGGTCGGTCTGGCGCAGCGGGCGCAGCGCGCAGGTGCCGACGACGGAGACGACGATGACACCGCCCTTCGGTGCATACGGCATCGCGAAGCAACGCATCGCACGCATGCTGCAGGAGGAGACGGCCTCCGGCGGACTGGTCACCACGTCGCTGCACCCGGGGCACATCTCCGGGCCCGGATGGGCGCCGATCGGGCCCGTGGGCAATCTGGACCCGGCCGTCTGGCGGACGTTGGCGGCCGGCCGGCCCCTGGCGATCCCCGGTCTCGGCGCGGAGACGATGCACCACGTGCACGCCGACGACGTCGCGCAGTCCTTCGAGCTGGCGATCGCCCACCGCGAGCAGGCGGCGGGGGAGGACTTCAACATCACCTCGGCGGCCGCACTCAGTGTCCGCGGATACGCGCAGGCCGTCGCCGGCTGGTTCGGGCAGGAAGCGATTCTGCACACCGTCACCTGGGAGGAGTTCCGGGCGGCGACGACCGCCGAACACGCCGCGCTCAGTTGGGAGCACCTGGACCGCAGCCCCTGCTTCAGCGTGCAGAAGGCCGGTGAACTGCTCGGCTACCAGCCACGGCACACCTCACTCGAAACGGTGCTGGAATCACTGCGCTGGCTCCTCGAGCACGGCCGGCTGGACCTCGGCCGGTCCTTGACCGGCTGAGACGTTCCGGCTGACTCGACGCACGCTCATCCGCCATGCTGGGTGAGGACGCTCGGGCGAGCGTGCAGAGGCGACGGAAAGGACCACCATGTCGACCGAGACCCAGCCGGACCGGACGCCCACCGCGGCGTCGAACGCCACGAACGCTGCGGCGATCGAGGTCGACGACGCCTACGTCGCGCACAACTACCATCCGTTGCCGGTCGTGGTCGCCGCGGCCTCGGGGGCCTGGGTGACCGACCTGGACGGCAAGCGCTACCTGGACTGCCTGGCGGGCTACTCGGCACTCAACTTCGGCCACGGACACCCGGCGCTCCTGGCGGCCGCGCACGCGCAACTGGACCGGGTGACACTGACCAGCCGGGCCTTCCACAACGCAGAGCTCGGGCCGTTCGGCCGGGCGCTCGCCGCGCTGGCCGGCAAGGACATGGTGCTGCCGATGAACACCGGCGCCGAAGCGGTCGAGACCGCGATCAAGGTCTCCCGCAAATGGGCGTATGACGTCAAGGGCGTCCCGGCGGACCAAGCGAACATCGTTGTCGCCCACGGCAACTTCCACGGGCGCACCACAACCATCGTCGGCTTCTCCGACGATCCGGGTGCGCGCGACGGCTTCGGACCGTTCACACCGGGTTTCCGCTCCGTGCCGTACGGCGACCTCGCCGCGCTCGAAGCGGCCATCGACGACGACACCGCCGCAGTCCTGATGGAGCCGATCCAGGGCGAGGGCGGCGTGATCATCCCGCCGGACGGCTTCCTGCGGGACGTCCGCGAGCTGACCACCCGGCACCGGGTGCTCTTCGTCGCCGACGAGATCCAGTCCGGGCTCGGCCGCACCGGCACGACGTTCGCCTGCGACCTGGAGGGTGTCGTCCCCGACATCTACATCCTCGGCAAGGCCCTGGGCGGTGGCATCGTCCCGGTCTCGGCGATCGTCGCGGACCGCGACGTCCTGGGCGTCATACATCCGGGGAACCACGGCTCGACCTTCGGCGGTAACCCGCTGGCCGCCGCCGTCGGCCATGCGGTCGTCGACCTGCTCGCCACCGGTGAATACCAAACGCGGGCAGCACGACTCGGCGAGCGGCTCGGTGACGGCCTGCGGGCACTCATCGGCCGCGGGGTGCTCGCCGTGCGCGTCCGCGGACTGTGGGCAGGCGTCGATGTCGATCCTGCGCTGATGACCGGCCGGGAGCTGTGCGAACGACTCGCCGCCCGCGGGGTTCTGGCGAAGGAGACCCACGGCTCGACGGTGCGGCTCGCGCCGCCGCTCGTCATCGGCGAGGCCGACCTGGAGTGGATGCTCGAGCAATTGGAGGCCGTCCTCGTCGACGCCGGCTGAACGGCGCCGCGAAGCAGCTGCGTCGCCGGCTCACTCGTCGCGCTGGGCGGCCAGCACGACGGCCCGTCCGGCGCCGTCCTGCGGACCGAGGCGCAGCTGCGCGGTCGGCCGCAGCCCGGCGGCGCACAGCATCGCCACCAGCGGCTCCGGCTGCCAGCGGTGCGTGGTCCAGGAGACCGGCACGTCGCCGTACGCCTGCGTGCGCCGCACGTCCTCGTCGCCCATGTGCGTCGCGAGGATGAACTGCCCGCCCGGCCGCAACGCCCGGGCGCAGTGCGCCAGCACCTGCGGCACCAACGCACGCGGCAGGTTGAACAGCGACCACCACGCCAGGATCCCGCCGTACGACGCCGGTGGCAGCTCGAGCTCGGTCCACGAACCGACCTCGAAACGGCACTCCGGATGCAGCCGGCGCGCGTTGGCGATCATCTGCGGCGACAGGTCGACGCCCGACACGTCCGCCCCGCGCTCGGCGAGGTATGCCGTCACGGTGCCCGGCCCGCAGCCGACGTCCAGCACCGGTCCGACATCACCGACCGCGTCGGCGAAGACGTCGACGGCGGCGCGCAGCCACGGCTGCCGGCGGATGTCACCCATGCCGTCCGTCACCACCATCCGTGCGTAGTTGTCGGCGACGGCGTCGTAGGACGCCCGGACGGTCGCCAGGTCCTCGGGATGCCGGAGGTTCGCGGTCATCGGACCAGTCAAGCGGGGACCTCCGACAGCCGACCGCTCACGGCCGGAAGGCGGGCGGCATGGCCCGGCCTTCCGCCGTTGATCGCCCGAAGCCCCGGAGCGGCCGCTACTCCATCGGCTCGGTCACGTCGGCGGACTGTGCACCGAGGGCGCTGAGCAGGTCCGCCGCGTCGACCGTCGCCGAGACCCCGTGCCCGCCGGCGCCGATGGAGACGGTGCCGGCCACGCGGGAGTCGGCGATGACTGGCCAGGGGCGGATCGACCCGAACGGCGTGATGGTGCCGCGCTCGTAACCGGTGACATCGCGCGCGGTCGCGGCGTCCGGCATCGACAGCCTTGTCACGCCGAGGTGTTCGCGCAGTTTCGGCCAGGAGATCTTCCGGTCGCCCGGGACGAGCACGAAGAGATAGTCGTGCTCGTCGCGGCGTACGACGAGCGTCTTGACGATCTGCGCCGGTGCGATGCCACGTACGGCGGCGGCCTCGGCGAGCGAGCCGACGGGTCCGTGCCGCACGATCCGGTGCGTGACGCCGGACGCGACCAGCGCGTCCTCCGCTCGCTGTTCACCGGTGGTCATCGGCGTTCTCCTTCTGCTGTGGGTGGTGGCGGGGCGCGTCGGCCGGCACGTGGTCGTCGGCGAAGTCGGCGAGCGCGGCGGTGATCCGGGTCAGGAAATCCAGCACGACGCTGGCCTGGTCCGCAGTCAACTCACCGGTGATCCGGTTGATGTCGGCGATGAGCGGCCCGAGGGCGGCGCGGACGTCGTCATACGCGGACGGTGTCGGGTTGAGACTGGTGCGCCGGCCGTCGCGGGGATGGGCACCGCGCACCACCTGGCCGCTGGCGACCAGCCGATCGCCCACCACCGGCGCCGAGGCGGACCGGATGCCGAGCAGCCGGGAGAGCTCGCCGACGCCGATGGGCCCCCTGTCGGAGGTGATGTGATCCAGTGCCAGCAGGTCCGTGACGCCGACACCCACCCGGGACGCCAGCTGTCCGTGCACCGCCGGGGCGGTCTGCAGCAACCTGCGCAGCTGCTGGCCGATCTCCCGGCCGCGCTGTGCTGGATCGCCGACCGTGCTCATCCCCGCATCGTAGCCAGCACACTTTGCTAGACAAACTAGCTAGTTTGTCTACAGTGGTCGCCATGGTCTCCTCACGACGAACCCGGCGCCGGTGGCTGCTGCCCGCCGTCCTGGTGCTGCTCTGGCTGGCGGTCGGCGCCGTCGCCGGGCCGTACTCCGGCAAGCTGAGCAGCGTCGCGACGAACGACCCGGCAGCCTTCCTGCCGGCCAGTGCGGAAGCCACGCAGGTCACCGCGCTGGCCCGCAACTTCGAGGGGCGGCAGGTCGATCCGGCGCTGATCGTCTACCAGCGCACGACCGGCATCACCGCCGCCGACACGGCGGCGGTCGCCGAGCGGGCCCGGGCGGTCCGATCGCTGGACGGTGTCGCCGGTGCAGTGGTCGGACCGATCCGGTCCGCGGACGGTAAGGCACTCGAGGTGGTGGTGCCGCTCGACGGGCGACTGGGCGACCGCACCGCCACCGTCGTCGGGCAGGTGCGCGACCGGATGGAGCACGGTCTGCCACCCGGCGTGCAGGCCTACGTCACCGGTCCGGCCGGATTCGCGGCAGATCTGGGTAGCGCCTTCGGCGGCATCGACGGGGTGCTGCTGCTCGTCGCGGTGGCCGTCGTGCTGGTGATCCTGGTGGTGGTCTATCGCAGTCCGATCCTGCCGTTCGTGGTGCTGCTGGCGGCGTTGTTCGCCCTCTCGCTGGCCAGCGGTGTGGTCTACGTCCTGACCGACCACGGCGTGCTGACCCTCAACGGTCAGAGCCAGGGCATCCTGCTGATCCTGGTGGTGGGCGCCGCCACCGACTACGCGTTGTTGCTGACCTCCCGGTTCCGGGAGGAGTTGCGCGAGGAGGAGTCGCGGTTCGCGGCGATGCGGGTCGCGCTGCGCCAGTCCCTCGAACCCGTTCTCGCATCGGGTGGCACGGTCATCCTCGCCTTGTTGTGCCTGCTGGTCAGCGACCTCAATTCGACCAGCAGTCTGGGTCCCGTCGCGGCGATCGGCATCGTGTGTGCGCTGGCATCCGCGCTCACCTTCCTGCCGGCGGTGCTGGTGCTGCTGGGCCGGACGGCGTACTGGCCGAAGCGGCCGCTGCTGGGCTCGCCGCACCCGGAGCGTTCCGGCGTCTGGGGCAAGGTCGCGGGTCTGGTACGACGCCGCCCGCGCGCGCTGTGGGTCCGCGCCACCGTGCTGCTGGTGATCGGCGCGGCGTTCCTGCCGACACTGCGCGCCGGCGGAGTGCCGCAGAGTGCGCTCTTCCTCAATCCGGCGGAGTCCGTGACCGGGCAACAGGTCGCTGGTGAGCACTTTCCGGGCGGCACCGGCAGTCCCGTGCAGATCATCGGGCCGGCGGACGACGTGGACCGTCTCGCCGCCACGGTGCACCAAGTCGATGGGGTGTCCTCCGTGCAGGTGCTCGGCCCGGCGGGGCGTCCGGCGCCGGTCGACAGCCGGCCCAAGATCGTCGATGGCCGGGTCGAGCTGCAGGCGGTGCTGACCGACCCTGCCGACAGTGACGCGGCACTGCGGACGGTCACCGCGGTGCGTGACGCGGTGCGCCGGGTCGCACCGGGCACACTGGTCGGCGGATCGAGCGCCATCCAGCTGGACACCCAACGCACCGCCGAGCGGGACCGGGCGGTGATCATCCCCATCGTGCTGGCCGTGGTACTCATCCTGCTGATGCTGGTGCTGCGCGCGATCCTCGCCCCGGTGTTGCTGCTGGCCTCGGTGGTGCTCAGCTTCGCCGCCACCCTCGGCGTCTCGGCGCTGGTCTTCAACCACCTGCTGGATTTCCCGGGTGCCGACCCCTCCGTGCCCCTGTTCGGATTCGTCTTCCTCGTCGCACTCGGCGTCGACTACAACATCTTCCTGATGACCCGGGTGCGGGAGGAGGCGCTCCGGCACGGCACCCGCGAGGGCATCGGCCGCGGCCTGGCCACGACCGGGGGAGTCATCACCTCCGCCGGCATCGTGCTGGCCGCGACCTTCGCGGCGCTGAGCGTGATCCCGATCCTGTTCCTGACGCAGATCGCGTTCATCGTCGCGTTCGGCGTGCTGCTGGACACCTTCCTCGTGCGCTCGCTGCTCGTGCCCGCCGTGGCCGAGGACATCGGCCCGCGCATCTGGTGGCCGAGTCGTTCGTTCCGCTGAGCGACCGCGCGCCACCGGGCGCCACCGGTCTCGATGGCGCGCCGAGCGCAGGCACACTCACCGCCGGCTGTTGCGTCGCGCGATCGACCCGGTCAGCGCGGTGGCGAAGAGGCACCACCCGGCATACAGCCCGATGCCGGCCGCCTTGCCCCGGCCGGTGGCGCCGGCCCGTCGGGCCAGGTCGGCCGAACTCGCCGTCAGGACAGCGCATTCGACGGCGGCGGGCCAGGGTCGGTGACCCCGGAAGAACAGCGCTGTCCAGCCGACGTTGAGCACCATGTTGGCCGCCAGCGCCTGCTCCAGTTGCCGGCTCCGGGCCGGGTGGCCCGCTTCGGCGAGCTCGGCGCTGCTGCGGGCAGTGGCCACCGCCGTGGTGGCGTACAGGAGCGTCCACACGGTGGGGAACGCCGCCGGCGGCGGCTGCCAGGCGGGCTTGTCCAGGCGGCGGTACCACTGCGAATCAGGTGTGGTCAGGAGCGAACCGGCCACCGCTGCCGTGCCGACGACCGCCGACGTGCGGGCCAGCGTGCGGATCCACCGGTGTGGCTCGAGGTCGGCGACCGCCGCCCGGATCGCGTCGGCGAAGCCGGTGCGGCCTTGCGGGGGTGGCCCGATCGCGTCGAGCACGTCGTCCTCCTGGCAGACCGCCTCGTGCACCAGGCTGCCGACCAGCGGCCGGGCGATCCCCGCGGAGATCGGGGTGACGACCTCGACCCACAGTCCGGCCAGCCGGGGCGTCAGCACCGGCACGCTGATGATCCGTCGTGGCAGCAGCCCGACGATCTCGGCATACCGCTGCATCATCTGTGCGTAGGTCAACACCTCCGGCCCGCCGATGTCGAAGGTGCGATTGGTCCGGGCCGGAAGTTCCGCCGCGCCGGCCAGGTAGTGCACCACGTCGGCGACCGCGACCGGTTGGATCCGGTTGTCGACCCAGCGCGGGGCGACCATCGCCGGCAGCCGCTCGGTCAGGTGCCGCAGCATGTCGAACGATGCGGAGCCGTTGCCCAGCACGACACCGGCCTGCAGCACCACGGCCGGGGTCGGACCGTCCAGGAAGACCTGCCCGACCTCGACCCGGGACGCCAGATGGTCCGAGAGGTCACCGTCCGGGTGCAGCCCGCTGAGGTAGACCACCCGGGCGATCCCGGCGTCGGCCGCGGCGTCGGCGAAGGTCTGCGCCATCGCCCGGTCACGCCGGCGGAACTCGCCCCGGCCGTCCATCGAGTGCAGCAGGTAGAACGCCGTCTCGACGCCGTCCAGCGCGCGCCGGCAGTCCGCCGCCCGGGACGCGTCACCCTCGACCACGTCGACCTGCCCGGACCACGGTTGCCCGGTGAGTCCGGATGTATGACGGGTGAGCACGCGGACCGTGTGCCCGCGCCGCAGCAGCTCGGGGACGAGCTGTCCGCCGATGTAACCGGTCGCGCCGGTGACCAGCACGAGTGCCATGGTTCAACCTCCTGTGGGTAGGACGACGGGTAAGAGGAGCAGCATGCCCAGCGACCAGATCAGATGGGTGATGATCGGGGCGAGGATGCCACCGGTGACGCGGCGTTGCAGCCCGGTCAGCAGGCCGAGCGCGGCCGCCGCCAGCACCAGCAACGGTATGCCGCTGCCGGCCGTGGCCAGGGCGTAGACCGCGGTCGTGATCAGCACCGGATGGCGCCGCCCGACGGCGGCATACAGCGCCCCGCGGAAGTAGATCTCCTCCGCGACCCCGTTGGCCGCGGTGATCAGCACGATCGCCGGCAACGAGCCCAGCCGGGCGTGGTCCAGCAACCGCACCACCGGGTCGCGCAACGCCGGCACATGCGACACCAGCAGGCCGCCGGCCAGGAAGACGGCCAACAGCAGTGCACCCAGCGCGAGCGACTGCACCACCGGCCGGGCCCGGTCCGATCCGGCCCGGGTGTGCGCGCGGCCCAGGTGCAGCGGACCCGAGAGCAGGCCGCCCACCGTCCAGGCGACGGCCAGCGCCGCCGTCGCCAGGTAGAAGGACGGATCGCCGGCCGGGATGCGCAACGCCGCCGCGAGCAGCGCCGCACCGACGACCAGGGTGGCCACCGCGACGATCCGTCGCCGCCGGAACGCCGCGTCGGTCTCCCGGTGGTCGCGCGGCACCGGCACGACACGCGCCGCCCGCACGAACGAGCGCACCTCCCGCACCGGGTTCACGAACTCCACCATCGGCATCAGCCCGAGGGCGACCGGCCGGGGTCCGCGCTCGCCGGCCGGCCGGGACCTGCCGCACGCACCACCCCCGCCATCAGCGCAGACCGTTGAGCACAGTGGTCATGCGGTCGACCGTCTTGTCCGCGACCGGTCGCATGAACAGTTTCAGCAGCGGATCGAGGACGACGTGCCACCGGCTGCGGAGGGTGATGGTGGCGGTGTAGGTGATGCGGGTGCCGCCCTCCGGGGCCGGCGCGAGCTGGATGTCGTCGCGTGAGTCGGCGGAGTCGTTGGAGCCCTCGAACACCACGCGGTGCTCGTCCCTGCGGGCCAGCACGTAGGTCAGCGTCACCGAGCGGCCCAGGAAGCGGGACTCGTTGTGCCAGCGACTGTCCACCGTGATCGGTCCGCTGTCGAGGCGTTCGCACCGCTGGGTGCCGGGATCCCAGTCGGTCGCGTGGCTGAAGTCCTGCAGGTACGCGTGCGCCACGTGCGGCTCCGGGCGGACGAGAAAGCTTCTGGTGATCTTCATCGGCAGTGCTCCTGGTCGGGTTGCTGGTCATCGGATCAGTGGGCGAGCTGTGGCTGCCGCGACCGGCCGCGATGCGCGAGCGCCGCGGCGACCGTCCGCGCCGCCTCGCGCAGCGACACCGTCAGCGGTATGGCGCCGCGGACCTGCGGTGCCGCCCGGCCGCCGACGTAGACGGGTGCGACTCCGGCGGCTGTCAGCGCCTCGACGGCGGCGGCGGCGGGCGCGACGTCCCGGTCGGCGGCGACGCCGAGGACCGCGGCCTGCGGCTGCCACGTCTCGACGAGGCGGGACCAGCAGCTCTGCGGTATGTCGGCGCCGACATACAGCACCTGGGCGCCGGCGCGTTGCAGCAGCAGCGCGAACGCCAGCGCGGGCAGCTCATGACGGGCCTCGTTCGGCAGTCCGACGGCCACCCGCGGACCGTGCGCCGGAGTCGCTTCGAAGAGCGCCGACAGTTTGCGCATCACCGCGGCGCTGATGAAGTGCTCGGAGACGACGTCGAGTTCGCCGCTCGCCCAGCGGCGGCCGACCTCCGACATGCTCGGCAGCAGCCAGTCGTCGATCGCCGTCTCGATCGAGGCGACCGCGAACGCCTCGTCCAGGGTCCGCCGCAGTGCCTCGCCGTCGAGCGCGGCACCGGCGCGTGCCAGGGCGGTGGGGTCCTGCAGTGCGGGCAGCGCGGTTGCGGTGTCCGGCGCCGGGGCGGCGGCTGCCTCACCGGTGGCCAGGGCGGCCGCTCGCCGAGGACTCACCCCGGAGGCGACCAGGGCATGCATCCGCTGCAGCACCGCCAGATCCCGATCGTCGTACTGCCGGTAGGAGGACGCGGTGCGCTGCGGGCGCACGACCCCGTAGCGGCTCTCCCAGGCCCGCAAGGTCACCGTGGAGACACCCGTCAGGGCGGCGACCTCACCGATCGAGTAGGTCATGCCCTCACTCTACCTTCGACAGAACCTTTTACAAGAAGCAAAGTATGGGTAAGGTTGCCGGTATGACGGATCGTCGACGCAGCGCCTCGCGGCCGCTGCGTCGTGCCGATCCCGCGCCCGCGCCGCTGGGTCGGCCTTGCTATGGCGACGACCTGCGCCGCCTGCTGCTCGCCTGTGGCGCCGGCGAGATCGCAGCCCTCGGCCGGCTCTACGACGAGACCGTGGGCTGGGTCTACCCGATGGTCTTCCGGGCGACCCTCGACCGCACCGCCGCGACGACGCTGGCCACCGATGTCTACCGGCGGATCTGGATCCGCAGCCCACACTTCGACGCCACGGCCGCATGTGCGGTCGGCTGGGTGCTCCGGCAGGTGCGCGACCAGGTGATCGCAACGGCCCCGGGGACCCGATGACGACGAGCCTGCTGTGGCTACGGCGCGACCTGCGCCGCAGCGACCACCCGGCCCTGCAGGCGGCAGCGGCCGACGGTCCGGTGCTGCCGGTGTTCGTCATCGAACCGCGGCTGTGGGAAGCCGCCGGCCCGGTGCGACGCGGTTGGCTCGCCGCCTCGGTGCTGGCGGCCCGGGACGCCTTCGACGGCCGCCTGTGCGTGCGCGCCGGCCGGCCCGACACGGTCTTGCCCGCCCTGTGCGAAGAACACGAGGCGTATGCCGTGCACCACACCCGGGAGACCACTCCCTGGGCGGTCCGCCGCGATGACCGGGTGGCCGCGACGCTGCACGAACGCGACATCGAGATGGTGGCGACCGGCACGCCATACGCCGTCGGCCCGGGCCTGGTGACCCGCGAGAACGGCCGCCCCTACAAGGTTTTCACGCCGTTCTCCCGCGCCTGGCGGTCGCACGGCTGGCCCGCGCCGGCACCCGGCCCCCAGGATCTGCAGTTGATCGGCGGTGCCGACGAACCCGACGCGCTCGCCCTGCTGGAGCACGCCGTGCGGGAGTGCCCGGTGCCGCTGCCGGACGCCGGTGAGCACGCGGCGCGGGCACGCTGGGCAGAGTTCCTGCAGGACTCGATCGATCGGTATGACGAGGACCGCGACCGGCCGGACCTCGACGGCACCAGCCGGCTGTCGCCCCACCTGAAGGTCGGTGCGATCCATCCGCGGACCCTGCTGCACGACCTGGGCCGCCGCCGGAGCCGGTCGGCCGAGCGCTTCCGCACCGAGCTCGCCTGGCGTGAGTTCTACGCCGACGTGCTGTGGCGGGCGCCCAAAAGTGCGTGGCACGACATGACGTCCGGCATGTCGCCGTTGTATGACGCCCCGGCCGACACCCGGCGCGACACGGGTAGCGACACCGATGGCGACACCGATGGCGACGGCGAGGAGCTGGTGCGTGCCTGGCCGGAGGGCCGGACCGGCTAACCGCTGGTGGACGCCGGCATGCGGCAGCTCAACGCGACCGGGTGGATGCACAACCGGGTCCGCATGGTGACGGCGAGCTTCTTCACCAAGGACCTGCACCGGTGGTGGGGTGAGGGCGCCCGCTATTTCATGGAGCACCTCATCGACGGCGACCTGGCCTCGAACAACCACGGCTGGCAATGGGTCGCCGGCACCGGCACCGACGCCGCCCCGTTCCACCGGGTCTTCAACCCGGTGCGGCAGGCGGAGCGGTTCGACCCCGACGGCGACTACGTGCGCGCATGGGTGCCGGAGTTGCGGCACCTGTCCGGCGCCGACGTGCATGCGCCGTGGAAACACCCGGACGGCCACGCGCACGGATACCCCGCGCCGGTCGTGGATCACGACCACGAACGACGCGACGCGCTCGGTCGCTACGAACACGTGCGGGCCGCCAGAGCCGGGCGGACCGACAGCCGCTGAGCGGCGCCCGTCGGCGCCGCGACACCCAGACCCCGACACCCAGACCCTGACACCCAGACCCCGACACCACGACGACGAGGAGCAACCGATGCAGACCGATCCCCCCGCAGATCCCCGCGCAGCCGAGCACGACGCCACCGCCCTGCCCGCCGGCCGGGTCCTGGTGCTCGACGAACGATTCGTCACCTCCCTCGACGACCAGCAGCTGCAGCACTACCTGGACGCGTTGACCCGGGCCGCCTCCGGCGCGCACGAGGACGTCGACGAACTGGCGGCGGTCCTGAGCGAGGAGTTCGATCGGCTGGAGACGCCGATGCCACCGGTGCAGGTCAAGATGATCGCGGAGCAGCTCTTCGGGGTGCAGGACGCCAAGTTGGACATCATGACGACCGGTGGCGACCTGCTCGCGCAGCAGGACGGTGTCGTGGGGGTGCCGGAACGGCCCGGCTCGGCCGGCGATCCGGAGCACCCGGATCGCCCGTTCATCAGTTGACCGGTCTCAGGCGACCGGCTCCGCATCCGGTGCCGGGTCGACCGGCTGGATCGGTGTGCTGAGCGCGGCGCCGCCCTCGGGCAGTCGGCGCGAGTCGACCAGTTGCTGCGCCACCTCGCGCAGCTTGATGTTGTGGTCCTGGGAGTAGCGGCGCAGCACCTCGAAGGACTGATCGGCCGAGAGGTCGTGCCGCTCCATCAGGATGCCCTCCGCCTGGCCGATCACCTTCCGGGCGTCGAGCGCCGTGTGCAGTTGCGCATCCTGCAGTGACGCCGACAGCGCCACCGCGGCGTGGACGGCGAAGATGCTGGCATAGGCCAGGTCGTCCGCGGTGAAGACGGTCGGCTCGGTCCAGTAGAGGTTTAGCGCGCCCAGCCGCCGGCCGTCGTCGGCGGCGGTCAGCTCGGCGCCCATCGCGCTCTTGATGCCCAACTGCACCACGCGGGGCGCCCATTCGGGCCAGCGGGTGTCACTGCTCAGGTCCTGACTGACCAGCGTGGTGGCCTCCCACGCGGCATCGTGGCATGGCCCCTCGCCCAGCTCGTACTGCAACTGGTCGGCCTTGACGACCACGTCGTCGGAAGCGCCGATCGTCTCCAGCCGGCCCCGGCTGCGGATCAAGGTGACGCCGCCGTGCGTCGCGCCCAGTGCCGTGCAGGCATGGGCGACGACCTGGGCCGCGGTCTGGTCGGGGGCGTCGGCTCGACTCAACTCTTGAGCGAGCGCTGCGAACTCAAAAGCATCCATGCCGTCATTGTGGCCCGTCTTCCTGCTGGTGCGCTGAAGCGGTCCGGTGCCGGTCGTCGGCCCGGCGCCGCAGAGGTCAATCGCGCCGATCGTGACGGTGTTCGGCCGCCGCGAAGAATGCCTCGACGACCGCGTCCGCGCCGGTCAACCGGCGCTCGCGCGGCGTGCACAGCAGCGCGATGGGACCGAGCGAAGCGAGGTGCAGCACGTCGACCGCGGCGGCCAGCCGCCGGGTGATGCCGGGCCGTGCGCGGGCGGTCACCGCGGCCTGCAGCACGTGCCGGGCGCCCAGCGCCCGGATCACCCAGGTGGCGGTCGCGCTGGGCCGCTCACCGGTCACCGCGCGGCCGAGTTGCTCGGGCGCGGCCAGCAACGCCACGCCGTATGCCGCGCGCAGGACCTCCAGGCCCCGGACCGGCGCGGACCCGCTCATCGGGCGAGCCGGCGGCCGACGCCCACGGCGAGGATCGCGGCCCCGGTCGCTGCGGCGCCGAGGAGGCCGTGGTGGTGCGACGCCCACAACTGCACCGACCGGTCCGTCGACTTGCCGTCGAAGACGCCGTGCGTGCCGAAGTCGCGCTCCTGGTCGGCCGGCTCCCACAGGTTCACCGGCTGGTCCGGGTCTCGCCGCTGCTGGGTCTGCTGGGACTTGAAGCCGGTCTTGGCCAGGTAGCGGTCGAGTACGCCGGGCGCGACGGCGTTGGCCGCCAGCGTCCCCATGGTGCTCCCGCCGACCCAGTACTCACGGCGTGCCGGGTGCTGTGCGGCATACACGACGGCTCGCCCGGCCACCTCCGGCTGGTAGATCGGCGGCACCGGCTGGGCGTGCCGCGGCAACCGGGACAGCACCCAGGAGAACTGCGGTGTGTTGACGGCCGGCATCTGCACCATGGTCACCTTGATCGGGCTGTTCTCGTGCAGCAGCTCGCAGCGCAACGCCTCGTGGAAGCCCTGGATCGCGTGCTTGGCGCCGCAGTATGCCGACTGCAGCGGTATGCCGCGGTAGGCCAGCGCCGAACCGACGTGCACGATCGTGCCGTGCCCGCGCTCCTTCATCCGGGGCAGCACCGCCATCGTGGCGTAGACGTAGCCCAGGTAGCTGACCTCGGTGACGCGCCGGAACTCCTCGGGCTTGATCTGGTCGAACGGCGCGAACACGGAGGTGAATCCGTCGTTCACCCAGATGTCGATGGGGCCGACCTCCTGCTCGATCCGGTCGACCGCACCGTTGACCTGGTCGGCATCGGCCATGTCGGTCGGTATGGCGATGGCCTTGCCGCCGGCGCGCTCGACCTCCTCGGCGGCGCCGCGCAGCCCGGCCGCGCCCCGCGCGAGCAGCGCGACGGTCGCGCCGTGCTTGGCGAACTCGATGGCCGAGGCGCGCCCGATGCCGCCGGTCGAGCCGGTGACCGCGACCACGGTGTCGGAGGTGATGTTGTTCGTCTTGGTCAGGTTCATCTGCGCTCCTGCGGGTTGTGGAAATCGGGTCCGGTGTCGAAGTGGGTGCTCAGGCGCGCCGCGGCTTCGATGAAGAACGCGTGCACGAACGCCTGCGGCAGGTTGCCGCGCAGCTGGTGCTCGCGGACGTCGTACTCCTCGGTGTAGAGGCCGGAGTTGGTGCACGAGGCCCGGGCGCGTTCGAAGTAGTGGATGGCCTTGGTCTGGTCGCCGACCTGGGCCTGGGCGAGCGCCAGGATCAGCCCGCACAGGGTGAACGAGCCCTCGGCCTCCTCCAGCGGGCGCTGGTCGTGCCGGAAGCGGTAGACGTGGCCGTCCCGGGTCAGCTCCCGCATCACCGCCGAACGGGTGGCGACACTGCGCGGGTCGTCCGGGGCGATGCCGCCCCGCACGGTCGGCAGCAACAGCGAGGCGTCCACGCGTTCCTGGGTGGGACTCTGCTGCCAGCGGCCGGTCGGATGCAATGACGTGTCACTGGTCTTGGCCAGGATCCGGTCGGCGAGTGCCAGCCAGGGTGCCGCTTCGGCGGCGTCGACGTGTCGTGAGATCGCGCGCAGCCCGGCCACGCAGGCCAGCCGCGACTGGGTGTAGAGGTCGTTGTCCAACTCCCAGATGCCGGCGTCCGGCTCGCCCCACTTCTGCTCGATGACTTCGACGCAGGTGTCCACCGCCTCCCAGTGCCGTGGCTGCAGCAGGCCGTGCGGCGCGGCGGCGGCATACATGGACAGCGCCTCGCCGAGGGTGTCGAGCTGGAACTGGTCGTTGACCCAGTTGCCGACCACGTCGCCGCCGCCGGGATAGCCGGGCAGCCCGGCATGGTGCTCGTCGGGCACCGACTCACCGCTGACGGTGTATGCCGGCCGCAGGTCCGCCCCGTGTTCGAGCAGGCGGTCGGTGACGAACGCCAGCGCCGAGTCCAGCAGTGAGTAGGGCCCGAGCGCGGCGATCGCCTGTCCCGCGTAGCACTGATCACGGATCCAGGCGTAGCGGTAGTCGTAGTTGCGTCCCTCCCGGGCACGCTCCGGCAGCGACAGGGTGGCGGCGGCCACCATGCCGTGGTCGACCGAGGTGAGGCCGGCGAGCACGGCATACGACTGGCGCACATTCTGCCGGGAGTGGACCGTCTCCAGTTGGGGGACCGCGCGGTCCCAGGCCGACCGGGTCGCGGTCCACAGCTCGTCCGCCTCGGGCGGATCGTCGGACAGTTCGTCGCGGGTGAGCTCGACCACGATGTCGTGGTGCGAGCCGGCCGGGATGTCCAGCTCCGCGGCCAGCCGGCCGGGCCGCTCGATCGTGGCAGCGGCCAGCCCGCTCACCCGGACGTGGAGGTCGCCGGCCGTGCCGGTCCAGACGTCGTTCTCGAGCGTGAAGTTCTTCACCGGGGTGCCGTTGAACCCGCCGACCGGTTCCAGGACCACCTGCACCTTGGCCGGGCCGGTCACTCCGCGGACCCGGCGCAGTAGCACGGCCGTGCTCAGGTCGGCGGGGTAGTTCAGCGCCTCGTCGCAGTCGATCATGCCGTCGTGGCCGACCCAGCGGCTGCGCCATACCAAGGACGCGGGCTCGTAGCTGCCGCCCCACACGTGCCACGGGTCGGTCGGGGTGACGGTGAACTCACCGGCGCCGCCGAGCAGGCTGGCGAACACCGGCTCGTCGTTCCAGCGGGGCACGCACAACCAGACGATGTCGCCTTGCGGCCCGATGACGGCACCGCGTTCGCCGTCCGCCAGCAGGGCGAGATCACGCAGCACGCTCGGATGATTGGCCGCCCAGGTCTGGTGGCCGCGTTGCGCAGCGTGCGTCCGCTTCCCTCCCGACGATCCCTTGTGTTGATTGCGGGATCGCCCGCCCCGTGGTGCGCCTGGGGTCATGCATCGGCTCCTTCCGTGGAAATGGGGATGTCATTCCCCTACCCATCCGCGGCGGATCTACGCAGCGCGGGCGGGAAGCGACCCGTCCGCAGTTCGAGCGGCGGCCGGCCGGGTATGTCGCCGGGCATGGGAAGCCTGGATGTCACGACGGACGCGGCCGGTTCGCTGCTGCGCGGGATCACGGTGGCGATCGGTCGGCTGCGCGCGCCGCCATGCTCCCCAGGGTCAGGTTCGGCACGGGTACACCGGCTGGCGGCGTACCAAAGTCTCCCCAGGGTCGAGAAATGACCGGCTATGCCGCTGGTGGCGTACCAAAGTCTCCCCAGGGTCAGGTTCGGCACGGGTATATCGGCTGGTGGCGTACCAAACTCTCCCCAGGGTCAGGTTCGGCACGGGTATACCGGCTGGTGGCGTACCAAAGTCTCCCCAGTGTCGAGAAATGACCGGCTATGCCGCTGGTGGCGTACCAAAGTCTCCCCAGGGTCGAGAAATGACCGGCTATGCCGCTGGTGGCGTACCAAAGCCTCCCCAGGGTCAGGTTCGGCACGGAGCCGCCTCCAAAAGGACCTCAGTGCCGCTCGGGCGGGGCTGGGTAAACGCCGAGAATCTTGACGTCGTGTGAAGAAACCAAGCTCGTGCAGGACGAGCTTGGGGCCCGGGTATCGGACCGGACATCGACTTCGACCCGGTGCTGCACGCGCTGCCGGACCTGCCGCCCTACGCCTGGGTCCGCCGGCTGCGGGAGCCGGCCTACCGGGCCGCCAGGGTGACGCGGCACGCACCACCGCACGCCGCACGCCGCACCCGACACCGCCGCACCGGGAACCCGGCGCGAGATCTGACGCACCACCGAGGCAGGCTGGAGTTCATGACACGAGACACCGAGCGACCGCAGGATCGATCCCGCGACGTGACCCTGACGATCGGGCACGAGGAGCTGCGGATCCGCGGCATCTACGAGGCGCTGTCGATCACCAACGACTTCCTGGCCGGGGTGCTCTTCGTCGTCGGCAGCATCCTGTTCTTCTGGAAGTCCACGACCATCACCGCGACCTGGTTCTTCCTGGTCGGTTCGATCCTCTTCGTGGCCCGGCCCGGCATCCGGCTGGTCCGCCGCATCCATCTCGGGCGGATCGCCGACGGCACGCCGCGCGAGTCGGCACGCGACTTCTGAGGGGGTCGCGTGTCGCCGGTATGCCGCCGGTCAGGCGCCTCGAGCTGCCAGCGGCCGCCGGGAGAGCGCGGCCGCGGCGGCCTCGTCGGCCACGACCAGCACGTCGGGGTGCCGCTGCAGCCACGACGCCGGGCAGTCGGCGGTCGGTGGCTGTTCCACGGCACGGGCCAGCGCCTGTGCCTTGCGCGCGCCGGAGGCCAGCAACAGGATGCTGCGTGCTTCCAGGATCGTGCCGATGCCCTGCGTCAGGGCCTCCCGAGGCACGTCGTCGACCGAGTCGAAGAAGCGGGCGTTGTCCTGCCGGGTGCGCTCGGCGAGCGTGACCGCCCGGGTGCGTGAATCCGCGGCCGAACCGGGCTCGTTGAAGCCGATGTGACCGTTGGAGCCGATGCCGAGGATCTGCAGGTCGACGCCGCCGTTGTCGCGCAACTGCTGCTCGAAGCCGGCCGCCGCGGCCGCGAGGTCGGCTGCCTCGGCCCGCGGCACGCCCACCTGTCCCGGTGCGATGCCCAGCGGTTCGGCGATGTGTTGCCGCACGAAGGTGGTGTAGCTGCCCGGGTGGTTGGCGGGCAGCCCGACATACTCGTCCAGTGCCGCGAGGCGGATGTCGTGCAGGCGCCCCGCGCTGCGCGCGGCCAGCTCACGGTAGGTGCTGGCCGGCGTGCCGCCGGTCGCGACACCGAGGACCTGGAGCCGGCCGTCGTCATACGAGCGCAGGATCCGGTCGGCGGCGACCCGCCCCAGCGCCGCGTTGTCGGCCACGACCTCGATGTGCATCTCGCGGTGCCCTTCTGCAGTGATGTAATAGAGTTTCATTCTATCGCCATCATTGTGGAGCGTCACTCCACGGCACGATCCGGGAGGTCCTCGTGCACCACGAGCCGCTCGCTCGGACCACCGACGTGCTGCGCCTGGTGGCCGCCCGACGGGACCAGCTGAGTCCGGCACTGCAGCGCATCGCCGACACGATCGCCCGCCAGCCGCAGGACGTCGTGCACATGTCCACCGCCGAACTCGCCCGCCGGTCGGAGACCTCGGACGCCGCGGTATCGCGCTTCTGCCACAGCGTGGAGGTCGCCAGCTTTCCCGAATTGCGCTCGTTGATCGCGGTCGCCCTCGCCCAAGGCAGGCAGCCGCCCGCGGTGTCGCTGGCGGACGTCCAGCACAGCACCGACCTGGCGACTGTCGCCCGAGCGGTCCGCAATGCGCACGTGGACGCGGTCGACCTGACCTTCGCCCAGTTGGACATCGACGCGACCGCGTCGGTCATCGACGCGATCGGCGCCGCCCGGCAGGTGCTCGGCTTCGGGGTCGGTGCGACCGGCGCGGTGCTCGCCGACCTGGACTTCAAGCTCGGCCTGGTCGGTGTGCCGGTGACCACGACCACCGATGTGCACCGGGCGCTGTCGCTGACGGCGCGCGCCGGCGCCGACACGGTCGCCGTCGTCATCAGCCACTCCGGCGACACCCGCGAGTGCCTCGAGGTCGCGCAGTCCGGCGTCGAGGCGGGCGTCACCGTGGTGGCCATCACCGCGATCGCCACCTCCGCGCTCAGCCGGGTGTCGACGCACACTCTGCGCCCGGTCGCGCACGAACCCCGGCTGCGGTCCGGTGGCACCGCCTCCCGGATCGCCCAGCTGTATGTCGTCGACCTGCTCTACCTGGGGCTGCTCGCCCGGGCGCCGCAGCGGGAGAAGGCGGCCGCCGACCGGATGCGTCGTGCCGTCCGCGGGCATCAGCTGAGCGACAGGGCGTGACCGGCGCTCCCGGAGGGCCGGAGGGCCGGAGGGCCGGAGGGCTCCAGGACCGGACCTTTCTCGACCCTGGGGAGACTTTGGTACGGCCGGGGGTTCGGGTCTGATCTTTTCTCGGCCCTGGGGAGACTTTGGTACGGCCGGGGGTTCGGGTCTGGTCTTTTGTTGACCCTGGGGAGACTTTGGTACGGCCCGATGCCATCCTCGGCGCCGTCTCAGCGACTCCTCAGCGATTCCTCAGTGACTCCAGCAGGCCAGCACGTCGGTGGCCACGGTGTAGGCGAAGTCGGTCTGGCTGGTGTCCGGGCTGCCGAGCGTGCCCGACAGCTTGCTCGCGTCGACCAGCAGCGTGAAGTCGTCCTTGACGAAGCCGACAGTGCCGGCCCGGTCCTGGAAGGCCGGCAGGCCGAGTGACTGCAGGCCGGTGATGGTCCGGCCGCCGGCGGCCTGTTTGCGCTGCTGGAAGTAGCCCTGTGCCGCCTGCTTGTCCGACGACTGGTGCACGGTCAGCACGAGCGGGCCGGCCGACAGGTCGTACCGACAGGTGAAGAGCGTGCCGTCCCAAGTCGCGTGTCCACGCGGCACGGACGAGACGTGCAGCACTTTGGCGATGCTGGCCCGCAGCTCGTCGGAGCACACCATCGAGGCGTCGTCCGGCGCCTCGGCGACCGGGCGTTCGTGGGCGACGAGCTGTTCGCCGGCGGGATCGGGCGCCGCAGGTCGGTGCTCATGCGCTGTTGAAGGCGCAGGGCGGTTCGGGGGTGCTGATGGGCGGTGTCGGCGGAGTCGCCAGCGCCAAGGTGGTCGTGCTCGGTGCCGGTGTGACCGGCCAGAACGCCGCCAACATCGCCCTCGGGATGGGTGCCGACGTGACGGTGCTGGACACCGACCTGGAGAAGCTGCGGATGACGTTCTGGCGTTACGACAACCGGGTGCGGCAGATCGCCAGCTCGTCCATGGCCGTGCGCGAGCAGGTGCTGGGTGCCGACCTGGTCATCGGGTCGGTGCTCGTCCCGGGCGCCCGGGCGCCGAAGCTGGTCACCCACGAGATGGTCGCCGACATGAAACCCGGGTCGGTGCTGGTCGACATCGCCGTCGACCAGGGCGGCTGTTTCGAGGACACCCACCCCACGACCCACTCCGACCCGACGTTCCAGGTGCACGGCAGCACGTTCTACTGCGTCGCCAACATGCCCGGGGCGGTGCCCAACACCTCCACCTGGGCGCTCACCAACGCCACGCTGCCCTATGTCGTCAAGCTGGCAGCGCAGGGCTGGCGTGCGGCGCTGCGGTCCGACCCGGCGCTGGCCCGCGGGTTGAACACGTATGCCGGAGACGTCGTGTGTGAGCCGGTGGCGCAGGCCCACGGTCTCCAATACGTCGACGCCGCAACGGTGCTCGGCTGACGTCCCGCCCATGCCGGAGGAGAGCTCCTGCTCTCCTCCGGCATGGGCGGAGGGTCGCTCGTGCCGTGGCCCCGGTCAGGCGGTGCGCCGGGCCAGCAGCGTCGAGTCGTCGATCTCCACGGTCACACCGTCCCGCGTGACGACCCGCGGCCGTTGCTCCGCGACCAGCACCTCGAAGCCCTCCGGCAGTCCCGGCACCAGGTCGGTCGCCATGAACATCGCCGCGCGCTTGCTCTGGGTCAGCTCGGTGAAGTGCGCCGCCGGAGAGTGTCCGACGACCAGCAGGTGCCCGCCGGGCGCAACAGCGTCCGCCAGCCGGCCGACCGCCTCGACCATCCCGCCATCCGGCAGGTGCAGGAAGTGAGAGGCCACCAGGTCGTAGGACCGGCCGCCCGCAGCGAACTCCCGCGCGTCAACCTGCCACCAGTCGGTGCGATCGCCGACCCCGGCCTGCTCGGCATGCTGTGCCGCGCGGGCCAGGCCGGTGGCGGAGAAGTCGGCGCCGGTGACCTGCCAGCCCTGCTGGGCGAGCCAGATGACGTCGCCGCCCTCGCCGCAGCCGACGTCCAGTGCGGTGCCGGGGGAGAGCCGCCCCGCCTCGGTCACCAGTTGCGGATTGGGGTTGCCGCTCCAGACGGCATCCGCGCCGGCATACCGCTCGTCCCACGAGGACGCCTCGAAGTAGTCCGGGTCAGTGCCGTCGGTGCCGTGCTGATGTGCGTGTGCCGCCGCGTCGGCGGGCTGGTTCGTCTGCATGTGTCCAGCATCGCAAGCCAACTCATCAGATGGCAAACGGCTTTGCTGAAACAGCAAAGGATCGTCGATGAACCGTCAGAGCTCGTCGACGGCGTGCCCTCAGAGCTGGTCGACGGCGTGCCCTCAGAGCCCGTCGACGCTGCCGGCCGGGACCTGATCCTTCCCCAGCTGGGCCGCCATGCGGCGCTCACCGTGCGGGTTGCGGAAGAACAACGCCGCGGCGATCGCGAGGACGGCGACAGCGGCCGGCAGGTAGATCGACTCGCCCATCGACCGGGCGAAGCCCGCCGCGACGGCCGGCGGCAAGTGCACCGTGGTGGTGCTGCCGCCGGTTGCCGCCAGATCACCCGCCGAGCTGCCGAGGTGATGCGCGAGCCGGGCCTGCATGACGGCGGCGATGGCGGCGCTGCCGATGACGGCGCCCATCTGCCGGGTCATGTTGTAGACGCCCGACCCGGCACCGGCGCGCTGCGGCGGTAGGGTGCGCGTCGCCGTCACCGAGATCGGCGACCACATGAAGCCATTGGCCAGGCCGAGCACGATCAGCGGCAGCACGAGCTGCCAGGTGGGGGTGTCCGGGCCGATCGCCGCGCCCAGCCAGAAGAGCCCGACCGCGAGGCAGGTCAGTCCGAAGCCGGCGATGAGCCGTGGGTGGTAGCGGTCGACCAGGTGTCCCACCACCGGCGAGAGGATCGCGGACAGGACCGCCATCGGCACGAACAACAGGCCGGATTCGATCGGCGAGAGCCCGCGCACCACTTGCGCGTAGATCATCATCGGCAGCGCGAAGGACGTGATCACGAAACCCACCACGCAGATCGCCACGTTGGCCAGGCTGAAGTTGCGGTCCTTGAAGAGCACCAGCGGCACCAAGGGGTCGACCCGGGTGCGCGCCTGCCACCACACGAACACCGCCATCAGCAGCAGGCCGACCACGATCAGCGCCGGCACCGAGACGAACGACCACATGGTGCCCCAGTCATAGGACTCGCCCTCCTGGATGCCGAAGACCAGGCAGAAGAGGCCGGCGCCGCTGAGTGCGACACCCACCCAGTCGAAGGTGTGCGAGTGCACCGGCAGCGCCGGCACCAGCCACCACGCCAGCACGAAGCCGATCACGCCGACCGGGACGTTGACGTAGAAGATCCACTCCCAGCCCCAGTTCTCGGTGATGACGCCACCGACCACCGGGCCGACCAGGGTCGCGACACCGGCGACGGCGCCCCACAGGCTCATCGCCTGGCCGCGCCGCTCACCCGGGAACGTGCGGGTGATCACCGACATCGTCTGGGGTGTCATCATCGCCGCACCCAGGCCCTGCACGACGCGCGCCGCGATGAGCATCCCGATGGTGCCGGTCAGGCCGCACCACAGCGACGACAGGGTGAAGACCGCCAGGCCGATCAGGTAGAGCCGCCGCGGACCGAACCGGTCGCCCAGCCGGCCGGTGACCAGCAGCGGCACGGCATACGCCAGCAGGTAGGCGCTGGTCACCCAGACGACGCTGTTGATGTCGGTGTGCAGGCCCTCCTGGATGGCCGGCGTGGCGACCGACACGATGGTCGAGTCGACCAGGATCATGAAAAATCCGACGCACAGCGCGATCAGCGCGCGCCACGGATTGACCTGCTGGAGCTCCACGGGAGGGTCCTTCGGAGGGTGGGAGAGATCGGCCGGGCGGATGTCCGGGGAACCTCACAACTCTAGGCCGTCATACCGACAGCGCCGCGATCCGATCGGGTGGTGGCGCCACGCCCTCGTGCGTATGACGAGAGCGGCCCGCCGCACGACGGACCGCTCTCCTCCTGATGCCGTGGCTCAGACGCCGGACTGCGGGTGCTGCCCGGGATCGGTGGGCGGCGGCACCTGGCCGTCGCCGGCCGTCGGACCGGCCTGGCCGGATGTGTCGCCGTCCGGGCGCTGCTCGGCCAGCTTGTCGGCGCTCCTGAGCGCCGCGTCCTGCGCCTTCTCGATCTTGTCGTGGTATTTGCCCTGGGTCCGCTCGTCGATCTTGGACGCCAGCTTGCCCAGGACACCGGCGAACTTGTCCCGGTTGTCGTGCGCCAGTTGCCCGGCGCGCTCCTTGGCCTGCTGGGCGGCGTCACCGGCCTTCTTGAACTGATCGCTGTTTGCCATGGTGATCTCCCTCTGCTGGACGGATCGTCGACTCCTTCAACTATTGATCCCCAACGACGTCGCCGCAAGGTCGGTTCCTTCCCGCGGCGCGTCGGTGCCGCGTCATAGGGTCGGGCCCGTGACGTTGATCCTGCACCGCGCCGAGCGCACCGATGTGCTCGCCGAGGGGCTGGCGCAGCTGTTGGCCGACCCGCTCGACGATCCGTTCGTGCAGGAGCTGGTCATCGTGCCGACCCGCGGTGTGGAGCGCTGGCTGGCGCAGTCGCTGTCCCACCGGCTCGGAGCGGGGCCGCGGGGCGGCGACGGGATCTGCGCCGGGGTGCGGTTCGTCGCGCCGCACTCGCTGGTCGCGCTGCTGACCGGGCGCGAGCGGGACGACCCATGGCACCCCGACCGGTTGGTCTGGCCGCTGCTGGAGCAGATCGACGCCCACCTCGACGAGCCCTGGTGCCGCACCCTCGCCGAGCACCTCGGCCACGGGTCGGACGACCCCGACGGGCACAAGGCCGGCCGGCGATACGCCGTCGCTCGACGCCTCGCCGGCCTCTTCACCTCGTATGCCGCCCAACGACCGGGCCTGCTGACCGACTGGGGTGCGGGCCGGTGCACCGACGGCACGGGCGCGGCACTTGACGACGACCTGCTCTGGCAGGCGCAGCTGTGGCGACTGCTGGTCGATGCGGTGCCCGAGCCGGCACCCGCGGCCCGTCACGCGCGCACCGTCCAGCAGTTGCGCGACGGCGTCGACCCGGCGCCGAACGCCGCGCTGCCGCCACGCATCTCGCTCTTCGGGCACACGCGGATGCCCGTCACCGAGCTGGAGCTGCTGGAGGCCCTCGCCATACACCGTGACGTGCACCTGTGGCTGCCGCAGCCGTCCGATGCACTGTGGGAGGCGGCCCGCGCCCTGCCGTCCGGGGCGGTGCCGCGCGCCGGCGACGACAGTGCCGATCTGGTGCATCACCCGCTGCTGGCATCGCTCGGCCGCGACGCCCGCGAGCTGCAGCGCGGACTGCCGCCGGCACGCGACGACAGCCGACCGGGTGCACCGCCGGCCGAGCCCTCGACGGTGCTGGGCTGGTTGCAGCACGACATCCATCGCAATGCGTCGGTGACACCGCAGATTCGCGCCGCCAGACCGGTGTCCGCCGACGACCGGTCGACCCAGGTGCACGCCTGCCACGGCGCGGCCCGGCAGGTCGAGGTGCTCCGTGAAGTGCTCACCGGGCTGCTGCAGGACGACCCGACGCTCGAGCCGCGCGACATCCTGGTGATGTGCCCCGACATCGAGAGCTATGCACCGCTGGTGCAGGCGGCGTTCGGGCTCGGCGACCAGCCCGGTGGTGCCGCCACCGCCGGGCATCCTGCACACACGCTGCGGGTCAAACTGGCCGACCGGTCGCTGGCGCGGGTCAACCCGTTGTTCGAGATCGCCTCTGATCTGGTCGATTTCGCGGTCGGCAGACTGCGCGTGAGCGACCTCCGCGCGCTCATCGCCCGTGAGCCGGTGCGCCGCCGCTTCGACCTGGACGAGGAGGACCTCGAGCGCATCGCCGAATGGATCGCCGAGGCGGAGATCCGGTGGGGGATGGACGGAGACCACCGGCGCCGGTTCGCGCTGCAGGACATCCCGCAGAACACCTGGCGGTTCGGTCTGCGGCGGCTGCTGCTCGGCGTCACGATGAGTGCGACGGCCGGTGCCGCCCTCGGTGAGGTGCTGCCGATCGACGACGTCGAGAGCGGTGACATCGACCTGATCGGCCGGTTCGCCGAGCTGATCGACCGCATCGACGCCGCGATCGAGGCGCTCCAGGACGCGCGCAGTGCCGACGACTGGATGCGCGCGCTCGCCGACGGCGTGTCCGGTCTGGGCGCGGTTTCACGCGAAACCGTCTGGCAGCAGGCTCAATTCGATCGGGAGCTGGAGGTCGTGCGCAGCATGGCCCGTGGGGGCACCGACCTGCGGGTGAGTGACGTGCGCGAGCTGCTGCGTGCGCGGCTGGAGGGCCGCGCCACCCACGCCAACTTCCGGACCGGCACCATCACGGTCTGCACCATGCTGCCGATGCGGTCGGTCCCGCACCGGGTGATCTGCCTGCTCGGTCTGGACGACGGGGTCTTCCCGCGCACGGGCGGCATCGACGGCGACGACGTGCTGGCCAGGTCGCCGCTCACCGGCGAGCGGGACCTTCGCAGCGAGGACCGCCAGCTGCTGCTGGACGCCGTGCTGGCGGCCACCGACCATCTGGTCGTCACCTACACCGGCGCCGGGGAGCACACCGGCGCCGAGCGTCCGCCGGCCGCACCCCTCGGTGAGCTCATCGATGCCGCGCGCCGCTGCGCCGCCTGGCCGGCCGGGCGCGACGTCATCGTGCGGCATCCCTTGCAGCCCTTCGACGCCCGCAACCTGGTCCCCGGCGCGCTGGACACCAGCGGCCCGTTCAGTTTCGACCGCACCGCGCTCGTCGGCGCCCGCGCGGCGCAGCACCAGCGACCGAGCGAGCCGCGCCTGGTGGCGGCACCGCTGCCCGCACCGCCCCCCGACGACGTCACGCTCGCCGATCTGATCCACTTCTTCGCCGACCCGGCCGCGCACTTCGTCCGTCGGCGGCTGGACATCGCACTGCCCTACGAGCAGCAGAGTGCCGGCGACGCCATGCCGATCACCCTGGACGGCCTGCAGTCCTGGCAGATCGGTGATCGTGCGCTGCAGGAGTCGCTGGTCGGCACCGCCCCGCAGGACATCGCCCGGAGGGAGCGGCTGCGGGGCGCCATACCGCCGGGAGCGCTGGGGGCCGGCGTGCTCGACAAGGCCATCGACGGGGTCAAGGCACTGCGTGGCCCGGTGGTGCCGCTGCTCTCACGCGAGGTCACCAGCATCGACCTGGACGTGCGCCTGCCCGACGGTCGGCGGCTGACCGGCACCGTCGGCGACCTGCGCGGTGACGTGCACCTGGCGCTGACGTTCTCCACCCTGCGGGCCAAACAACGCCTCCAGTCGTGGTTGACATTGCTCGCGCTCGCCGCCGGGGCACCCGAGCGTCCCTGGCAGGCCGCAGCCGCCGGCTGGCTGCGCGGTGGCCGCAACCGCCGGGCCGGCTACTACCTGGCCGGCGGGCTCGACCGGGACACTGCCACCGGTCTCCTCGCCGAACTGATCGACGTCTACGACCGCGGCAGGTGCGATGCGATCCCGCTGCCGCTCGACACGTCGTTCGCGTATGCCGAGAAGCTGCTGCAACGCCCCGGCAACGACCGTTACGCCGCCGAAGCCGCCCGCCGGAAGTGGGACAGCAGCGGTTTCCGCGACTCGCGCATCCCCGGTGACGCGGAGAAGCCGGCCCAGCGACTGCTGTACGGCGGCATCCGCACCTTCGACGAACTGCTCGCCGAACGCCCGGTCGACGACGAGTCCTGGAACGCCGCGACCAGCCGGCTCGGTCAATACGCGCTGCGCGTCTGGGCCCCGATGCTGCAACACCAGGCGGCTCACGGATGAATCCCTCAAGGGCCGACGAGCCCTTCGACATACACGGCCCGCTGCCGACGGGGACGACCGTGCTCGAGGCGAGTGCCGGCACCGGCAAGACGTGGACCATCGCGGCCCTGGTCACCCGCTACGTCGCGGAGGGCGCACACACCCTCGACGAACTGTTGGTGGTGACCTTCGGACGCGCCGCCTCGCGGGAGCTGCGGGAGCGCGTCCGCGAGCAACTGGTCGCCGCGGCCGAGGCGCTCGACGACCCGCACGCCGCTCCGCCGGACCCGCTGCTCCGTGCCCTCATCGAGGTGGCGCCGGCCGAGCGGGTGGCCCGCGCGCGCCGGGTGCGCGACGCGCTGGCGGGGTTCGACGAAGCCACCATCGCGACCATCCACCAGTTCTGTCACCAGGTGCTGCGCGGGCTCGGCATCGCCGGCGACACCGACGCGGGTGCGACGCTCGTCGAGGATGTCGACGACCTGCTGATGGAGGTCGTCGACGACCTCTACCTGCGCGGCTTCGCCGGGCAAAAGACGGCGCCGGAGTTCGACCTGGCCGAGGCACGGCGCATCGCCCGGCGCGTCGCCGGCGACCCCAGCGCACAGCTGGTGCCGACCGACCCGCCGCCGCAGTCCGCGCAGGCTCGCAAGGTCGGCTTCGCGCAGGCGGTGCGGGCCGAGCTGGCACGACGCAAGCGCCGCCTCGGACTGCTCACCTACGACGATCTGCTCTCCCAGGGGGCCGACGCGCTGCGTGATCCGCAGGGCCCCGCCCGCGAACGACTGCGCCGGCAATGGAAGGTCGTGCTGATCGACGAATTCCAGGACACCGACCCGGTGCAGTGGGAGGTGTTCGACCGGGCGTTCCGCGGTCACGCCACGATGGTCCTGATCGGTGACCCCAAACAGGCGATCTACGCCTTCCGGGGTGGCGACGTCACCACCTACCTGCAGGCGGCGCGCACCGCGGGTGTGCGCCGCACCCTCGGCACCAACTGGCGCTCGGACGCACCGCTGGTCTCCGCGCTGGGGCGCTTCCTGGGCGGCGCCGCGCTCGGTGACCCCGACATCCTGGTACACCCCGTGGTCGCCAGCCACCCGGACAGCCGGCTCGCCGGCGCCCCCGAGCCTGCGCCGTTCCGTCTGCGACTGCTCGGCGCCGACCAGGTCCACAGCTCGCAGGTGCTCAAGGACGGCGCGATCCGCGCCGCGGCATACCGCGACCGGGCAGCGCAGGACGCCGCCCACGACATCGCCCGGCTGCTCAATTCCGGTGCGACCTATACGGATGGCGGTCACGCCCGGCCGGTCCGGCCCAGCGACATCGCGGTGCTGGCCAGCCGCAACGACCACCTGGCGCTGATGCAGCAGCTGCTGCGCGACGTCGGTGTCCCGGCCGTGCTGAGTGGCGCCGGCAGCGTCTTCCGCACGCCGGCCGCTGACGCGTGGCGGATCCTGCTGGAGGCGATGGACCAGCCGCACCGGTCGGCCCGGGTCCGGGCAGCCGCGCTGACGCCGTTCATCGGCACGACGGCGGTCGAGCTCGACGCCGGTGGTGAGACGATCACCGAGCAGGTCACCGACCGGCTGCGTTGGCTGGCGTCCGTCTACCAACACCGAGGCATCGCAGCGGTTTTCGAGACATGCAACATCGACGGACTGCCGGCTCGGGTGCTGGCCGAGATCGGTGGCGAGCGGCAGCTGACCGATCTGCGACACATCGCCGAGGCACTGCACGCGGTCTCGATGGAGCGAGCCAGCGGCCTGCCCGCGCTCCTGGCGTGGCTGCAGGAGCAGGCCGAGCAGGACCGGCCCGCCTCCGGCGATGCCCGCGCGCGACGACTGGACAGTGACGCACAAGCAGTGCAGCTGCTCACCGTCCACGGCAGCAAGGGACTCGAATTCCCCATTGTCTACCTGCCGTTCGTCGCCGACCGGTGGGTCAACGACGAGGACAATCCACTGTTCCACGCGCCGGGCCAACCGCCCCGGCGCTCCCTCCACGTGGGCACCCCGGACAAGCAGACGGCGGCCCTGGCCCGTCAGGAGGACGCCGGCGAGTCGCTGCGGCTGGTGGATGTCGCCCGCACGCGTGCCAAGTCGCAGGTCGGCGCCGGGGGGGGGCCGTCCAACAACGCTCCGGACTCGGCGATCCATCGGATGCTGATCGACCGCGACCCGGCCGCGGCCGGCCCGGACGGTGCGATCGCGGACTCCCGCGGGCAGCGCAGCGACTCGCAGGCCCGTGCGCTGCTGGAACGCTGGGCCGACGCCGGTGGTCCGCACTGGGAGCAGGTGACGCGCGCCGGAGCCGACCGGGTCCGATCCGACGCCGTGGCAACGGATCTCGCGATCCGCAAGTTCACCCGCGTCATCGACGAGGACTGGCGGCGCACCTCCTACTCGGCGTTGAGTCGTGTCCTGGAGCAGGTCTCGGCCGTGGAAGGCGTGACCACCGAGGTCGACGTCGACGTCAAGGACGACGAGCGCCTGCCGGACGCGCAGCACGCTGTCCGGGTGACGGAGCGGCCGGTCGAGTGCCGGGGGAGCGCCGCGGAGGAGATCGATCGGGGCCAGCATGCTCTCGACGACCCCCTCCATCGCCGGTCACTGATGGCGTCCCTCCCGGTCGGAGCCACCTTCGGGTCGTTGGTCCACGCCGTCCTGGAGACCGCCGATCCGACGGTTGCCGACCTCGCCGTGGAGCTCACCGAGCGGGTGCACGAGCAACTCGTCCGCTGGCCGGTCGACGTGGATGTCCGGCAGCTGGTCGACGCGCTCGTGGCGGTCTACGACACACCGCTGGGGCCGCTCGCCGACGGTGTCACGTTGCGTTCGGTCGGCCGTAACAAGCTGGCCGAGCTCGATTTCGAGGTGCCACTGGGCGCGTCGGAGGGGCCCGAGCGTGTGCGGCTGGGCCAGCTGGGCGCCATACTCCGTCGGCATCTGCCGGCCGGGGACCCGTTGCTGCCCTACGCCGACCTGCTGGACACCGAGCTGCTGGGTGGGCAGGTGCTGCGCGGCTACCTCACCGGGTCGATCGACGTGGTGCTGCGTGTGGGTGAGCGCTACCTGGTCGCCGACTACAAGACCAACTGGCTCGGTCCGGCCGACGAGCCGCTGCTGCTGGGCGCCTACGGACCCGAGCCGCTCGCCGCCGCGATGGGGCATTCGGACTACCCGCTGCAGGCGCTGTTGTATGCCGCGACGCTGCACCGCTATCTGCGGTGGCGGCTGCCGGATTATGACCCCGAACGCCACCTCGGCGGTGTGCTCTACCTCTATCTGCGCGGCATGGCCGGCTCCGACAGCCCTGTGGTGGAAGGCAATCCCACGGGTGTGTTCTCGTGGCGGCCGCCGACCGCACTCGTTCTGGAGCTGTCCGATCTGCTCGACGGCGAAGGTGGTGGCCGATGACGGTGGACGACGACGTCCGCATCGCGCGGCGCAGTGGCGGTGTCCTGGGTGCGGCCAATCGTGCCGGTGTCCTCACGCCGGCCGACGTGCATGTGGCGCAACAGTTGGGAGACGTTGCGGGGGAGACCGATTCCTCGGTGTTGCTGGCGCTCGCGCTGACCGTGCGGGCGGTGCGCCGCGGGTCGATCTGTCTCGATCTGCGTGATGCCATGGATCCGGCCGCTCTCGCCGATCCCGTGACGGATGGGCCGGACGCGGTCGAGCCGACGCACGCTGGTCGAGTGCCGGGCGCGGCCGAGCCGACGCACGCTGGTCGAGTGCCGGGGGAGCGAAGCGGAGGAGGTGTATCGAGACCAAGTGCGACCCCAGCGGGTGAGCTGACGGACCTCTGGCCGACCGATGCGGACAGCTGGCTGGCCGCGGTGCAACACAGCGCGCTGCTGCGATCCGGGGTGTTGCGTGTCGAGTTCGGCCTGGTCTACCTGGATCGCTACCACCGGGAGGAGGTCCGTGTCGCCGAGATCCTGCGCGAGCGGGCCGTGCAGCAACCGCCGGTGGTCGACACCGAGCGGCTGGCGACCGGCCTGGACCGGCTGTTCGACGGGCCGCCGTATGCCGAACAGCGTGCCGCTGCCGACCGCGCGGTGCGGCCATGGACCACGGTGCTGACCGGCGGCCCGGGCACCGGCAAGACCTCGACCGTCGCCCGTCTCCTGGTGCTTCTCGCCGAGCAGTGGGAGGCGAGCGGCCGGTCCCGGCCGATGCGCATCGCGCTGGCCGCGCCGACCGGCAAGGCTGCGGCTCGGCTGAAGGAGTCGGTCGCACAGGCGGCGGCGCAGCTGGCACCGGCCGACGCGGCACGGATCCGTGACCTCGACGCGCTGACGTTGCACCGATTGCTGGGTTGGAATTCGCGCAGTAGCAGCAAGATCCGCTTCCACGAGACCAACCGGCTGCCTCATGATCTGATCGTCGTCGACGAGACCTCGATGGTGGCGCTGACGATGATGTCGAGACTGCTTCGTGCGACGCGATCGACCAGTCGACTGGTGCTGGTCGGCGACGCCGATCAGCTGGCGTCGGTCGACGCCGGCGCCGTGATGGCGGATCTCGTCGACGGCTATCAGCAACTCGCGCCGGGCACCGTGTGCCGGCTGAGCACGTCGCACCGGTTCGACGCCGAGATCGGCTCGCTCGCCGCGGCGGTGCGCGCCGGTGACGCCGACGCGGTGCTGACCGTGCTTCGTCTTGGCGGGGAGGCGGTGGAGTGGATCGAGGACGACGACCCGGTGCCGGTGCTGCGCGGCCGCCTGCTGCAGCACGCGCTGCGGCTGCGCGAGTGTGCCGTTGCGGGCGACAGTGTAGGCGCGTTGTCCGTGCTGGGTGAGCACCGGCTGTTGTGCGCGCAGCGCAGTGGACCGCGCGGCATCCGGTGGTGGAATCACCTTGTCGATAAATGGCTTTCGGAGTCGACCGGTGACCCGATGTGGGAGCCGATGTATGCCGGGCGTCCGATCCTGATCACCCGCAACGACTATGCGCTCGGGGTCCACAACGGCGACAGCGGAGTGGTGATGACCGGTGACGGCCCGTCCACGGCCTGGATCGGCACCGCGGCGGGGCCGATACCGATCGCAGCGAGCCGCCTGTCCGACGTCGAGACCATGCATGCGATGACGATCCACAAGAGCCAGGGCAGCGAGGCCGGCAGCGTCACCGTGCTCCTGCCGGATGACGAATCCGCTTTGCTGACAAGGGAACTGCTCTACACGGCGGTCACCCGTGCTCAGCACCACGTCACCATCGTCGGCAGCGAGCAGACGATCCGGGCGGCGGTCGGTGCACAGATCCGCCGCGCCACCGGTCTGCGGCGCCGACTCAGCGACTAGCGACGGGTCGCACAACCATCGGTGGCCGAGGAGCGAGGCACGAGCGTCTCGAGGCCCCGCGGAGTGCTCACCAGCGCTGGTCGAGTGCCGGGGGAGCGCAGCGGAGGAGGTGTATCGAGACCGAGCGCAACCAGCGGTGCCAGAGGAGCGAATGCAGCTTTGCTGGATCATGTGGTGCCACGCGCGCGACGGATCGTGCTGTACTCGGCACATGACGACATCGACCGAACGGATCGTGGCACGCGAGCCGAGATTGGCGAACTTCGTCCGGGGCGGACGACTGAGCAGGATCCCGCGCAAGCCGTCCGTGGCCCGACTGCTGTATGCCGCGGTGGCGGACCAATTCCCTGCTGGCACAGTGATGTCCGAGACGGAGGTCAACAACGAGCTCCGGGCGATGTATGACGACGTGGCCACTCTGCGGCGTGCCCTGGTCGACGCAGGACTCCTTCGCCGGACGCCGGACGGACTGAGTTACGAACGAGCCCAGCAAGAAGGCAGCGAACCCGGCCCTGCCCACGTGCGAACGGAACCCTGACCGTGGGTGCCCACGAGACCCGGGTCATCCGCATGAAGAGTGGCCGCCGAGCGCGGATCGGCATCGCCGCCGATGTCGAATGGATTCGCGGCGGCACGCCACCCTCCACCACGATCACGGCCGCGATCCCGCCGGTGTTCAGCGATTACGCCACCGTAGAACTTCCGGGCAGTGGCGCCCAGGACGACCATGAATGGGATGACGACGGAGCGCGTGGCGAGGCGCGCGCACGTCACGACCGAGCTCTGCTCGCTCTACTGCGAGCACGCACGGACGACCAGCCGTGGTGGCTCGGGTATCTCGACACCGGCGCCGACGACATCGTCTTCCCCGATGCGCCGACGGTGACGCTGTATGCCGACTGGCGATACGTGCTCGTCGAGGCGGGCCCTGCGGAGGCCGCGTCCTGGCGGCGAGAGGACAAGAGCTCGTTCTGGGGCAGTGTCCTTCCGAATCTGATGTTTCCCGCCGACCGGTCCTGGCTGGTGTCGACGCTCTGGGATGACGACTGGACCTGCGTCGGTGGGTCCGCACCCCTGGTCCGCGGCCTCCTGGACGACGACGAACTGGGACCGCGGGCCCGTCGGATCGTTGATCTGCACGTCGACGCCACGCCACCGGGACACCACGCGATGTGATCGTGCTCAGTCCCGCAGCAGCCCGAGCTCGCGGGCGCGAGCCACGGCCCCGGTGCGTGAGTCCACACCGAGTTTCTCGAAGACATGCACCAGATGGGTCTTCACGGTCGCCTCGCTGAGGAAGAGCGCCTTGGCGACCTCGCGGTTGGACCGGCCGTGCGACACCTGGCGCAGCACCTCCAACTCACGAGCGCTCAGCTTTCGCAACGGATTTCGCAGCCGCGCCAGCAACCGGTCGGCAACTACCGGAGCGAGCACCGTCTCACCACGCGCGGCGCGGTGCACCGCCTCGACCAGGTCGTCGGGCGGCGCGTCCTTCAACAGATAGCCGGACGCCCCCGCCTCGACGGCCCGCAGGATGTCCTGGTCCGTGTCGTATGTTGTCAGGATCAGCACCCGAGGCGCGTCGGAGCGGGCGAGGATCTGCTCGGTGGCCGCGACGCCGTCCATGCCGGTGCCCATCTGCAGGTCCATCAGCACGACATCGACGGCATACTCGCGCACCAGCCGGACGGCGTCCTCGCCGTTCGCGCCCTCCGCGACGACCTCGATCCCCGCGGCGCTCAGCAGCATCCGCAGCCCGGTGCGCACCACCGGGTGGTCGTCGACGAGCAGCACTCTGGTCACCGCGCACCACCGGTCGGCAACTCCACGTGCACGCTCGTGCCCTCGCCGGGCGCCGACTCGATCGTCGCCCGCCCGCCGGCCTCCCGGGCCCGCTCCTGTATGGCGCGCAGGCCGAAACCACCGGCGGCGCTGGGCACGATGTCGACGGTGGTGTCGAATCCGACACCGTCGTCGGTGATGTCCAGGGTCAGGGCGTCGGTCGCTCCGGCACCGAAACCGAGCGCGATCACTGCGTGTCCGGCCCGCGCGTGCTGGCGGACATTGGACAAGGCGCCCTGCGCGATCCGCAACAACGCGGCTTCGACCGCCGTGGGCAGTGGGCGTTCGGCGCCGTCGACGATCAGCCGCGTGTCGAGGTCACCGCCCTGGCGGTCGACCAGCCGCTGCAGGGCGGCCGACAGCGGCGATCGCTCCAGATCCGTGGGGGTGAGGGCGTGCACGACGGTGCGCGCGTCGTCCAGTCCGGTGGCCGCGGACGCCTCGATCTGCCGGAGCAAGTGGAACAGTTGATGCCGGTCGTGCGTACCGGTCAGGCCGGCGCGCGACAGCAGCAGGATGCTGGAGAATCCCTGCGCGACCGTGTCGTGCACGTCGCGGGCGAGGCGAGCACGCTCGGCCAGCACACCCGACTCGCGCTGCGCGCCGGCCAGCGCCTCGTGGGTGGACACCAAATCCTCCTGCGCCGCCACGAGTTCGGCGTTGAGCAGCCGGCGTTGCTCGCTCTCCGCCCGCAACGCCGCGTAGACCCACGAGATGCCCACCGCGACGATCGCGCCCAGCGACGGACCCAGGATCGAGGGCACCGTGGCGGTGTCCGGCTGATGCAGCTGCGCCACGATCACCACGACCGCGCCCGCCACGACGGCGGCGAGCGCGATCCACCGCGGCAGCAGGTGCAACGCGAGGAAGAACAGCGCGAACGCCACCCAACTCAGCTCCGCGGACGCGGCGACCAGCACCGCCCAGCCGACGAAGAGCACCAGGAACCACAGCCGGCCGGCGACCGCCCGCCGGTCGCCGAACCGAGCCTGCGTGAGCAGCAATCCGGCGGCATACCAGGCGAAGAGCAGCACGCAACCGGCGACGAGCAGCCCCGGGCGGCCGGACTCCTGGGCGCCGCGGAGGGTGCCGATCACGAGCAGCAGCACGAAGAGCCCGTGCATGGCCAGCTGCAGGGCGCGCATGACCGACGTGCCGGAGGTCGGGACGTGGTCCTGCGCATGGTGATGGAGCATCGGATTGACGCTAATGGATCCCCGCCGTGTCGCGCGCCCTCCCGTCATCCATCGAACGGTTGACCCACGCCTCCATCGAAGGACATCACCGATTCGACCGTTGGTGCGATGTGCGCTGCACAGATCCGTCGTTGACTGGGGACATACCGAAAAACGTTGATACAAAGGAGAATCCGAAGTGTTCCTGGCGATCCGGGATCTGTGGTGGGCCAAGGGGAGATTCGCGCTGATGGCCGCCGCGATCGCATTGATCACACTGCTGGTGGTGCTGCTGTCCGGGCTCACCGAGGGCCTGGGGCGGCAGAGCACGTCGGCGATCACCTCGCTGCGCGCCGACCGGATCGCGATGGAACGACCGGTCTCCGGCGAGACGCTGTCGATGTCGACCAGCCGGATCACCACCACAGCGCTCGGGGCGGCGCGCCGCCAGCCGGGTGTGCGCGCCGCCGACCCGATCGGCATCAGTTCGACCCGCATCACCATCGGCTCGACGCCCGCGCCGGCGACCCTCTTCGGTGTCGACCCGGGAGCCGCCGTGGCGCCGCGTGGGGTCGGCGCCCACAGCGCCGCGGTCAGCAGCGACATCGCGTCGGGCCATGGTGTCCAGGTCGGCGACTCGATCACGGTCGACGGCACCTCGCTGCGGGTCGGCCAGATCGTGCCGGACGCGTCCTTCAGTCACGTGCCGGTCGTCTGGGTGCCGCGGTCGCTCTGGCGCCATACAGCGGGTGCGGGCGGCGGCGAGGGCAGCGTGCTCGCCCTGCGGACGACCCCGGCGTATGACGCCCAGGCGTTCGACGCCGCCACCGGCCTGGTGGCCGAGTCCAAGAGCGACTCGTTGTCCGCGATCGGGTCCTACTCGGCCGAGAACGGCTCGCTGACGATGATCCGGCTGTTGCTGATCGCGATCTCGGCGCTGGTGATCGGCGCGTTCTTCACCGTGTGGACCGTGCAGCGTGAGGGAGACCTGGCGGTGCTCAAGGCGATCGGCGCGCGCACGCTTTACCTGCTGCGCGACGCGCTCGGTCAGGCGTTGCTGACGCTGCTCATCGGCGGCGGCGTCGGCACCGTGGCAGCCCTCGGCGTCGGCCTGGCGATCCGCAACCAGGTGCCGGTGGTCATCGACGTCGCCACGATCGCCGTGCCGTTCGGCCTGATGGTGCTCATCGGCCTGTTCGGGGCGACCGCCGCGCTGCGCCGTGTGGTGACTGTCGACCCGATGACCGCACTGGCCGGTGCCCGATGACGCACCGGAGCACCCACCCCGAGACGCAAGCCGCGAACTGCACGCAGGAGGACACCGTGCCCGCACGCGAACTCGACCAGGTCACCGTCCGTTTCCGGGACGGTGACGGCTGGACCTTCGCTCTGCGCGAGGTGTCGCTGTGCGTTGCGCCCGGCGAGCTGCTGGCGGTGACCGGACCGTCCGGGTCCGGCAAGTCGACCCTGCTCGCGGTCGCCGGCCTGCTGCTGACACCGACCGGCGGGACGGTGCGGCTGGCCGGCCGCGACGTCACCGCTGCCGGCGCGAAGGTGCGCACCGACCTGCGCAGGGACGACATCGGTTTCGTCTTCCAGCGTCCGCACCTGCTCGGGTCACTGACCGCGCTGGAGCAGCTGGTGATGGTGGCCCGGCTGGACGGTGACCGTTCCCGGGTGAGCAGGCAGCACGCCGAGGACCTGCTCGACCAGGTCGGCCTCGGTGCCGTCATGCACAAGCGGCCGTCGGCATTGTCCGGCGGCCAGCAGCAGCGCGTCGGGATCGCCCGTGCGCTGATGGGCGACCCGAAGCTGTTGCTGGTCGACGAGCCGACCTCGGCACTGGACCACGAACGCGGTGTCGCCATCGTCGACCTGTTGCGGACGCTGACCGAGCAGCGGCAGCTGGGCACCCTGGTCGTCACCCACGATCTGGGCACCCTGGCTCCCGGGGACGCGGTCGTCGGGCTGGTCGACGGGCGACTGGTCCGGCAGCCCGCCGGCGTGCACTGACCGCGTGCACTGACCGCGCGCACGGACAGGCTGCACGGCCGGCGGCGCACAGCCGGCACATGGACAACACCAAGGGTCGGTCCCTATGTTCGGAGACGGAGCCTCCGCCGGACAACGACGACGTCGGACCGGTGCGCACCGGGTCGATCACCGTTGCTCGGACCCTCAATAGGCCTCGTGGCCGGCCCCTTTCGGGCCGGCGCCACGGCCGCCGGTTCACCGGGCCGAACTTCGGGTAGTGGCCGAAGGTGTGTGTCCGCATGACGTCCACCCCGTGCCGACCGAGGCGCTGCCGGTGAGAGCGACGCAGGCTGACCCGTTCGACGATGGAGGTTGAGATGTCCTTGTTGCGCATGAGTCCCGGAGGATCGCAGGAGGTGGTCCACTTCATCGATCGGGCGGTGTCGAACGTCGAGCACGGCCGGTTCGAGCGGTCCCTGTCCGGGCTCACCGCGGTCGCCGCGATGGTGACGACGGCGGAGATCTACCTCGAGCACTACAAGGCGGGTTTCGGCAACAAGTGGATGTGGTCGCCGGTGCTGGTCACCCCTCCGGTCGTGGTGGCCGGCGTGGCCGGCGTGTTCAGCAAGCGCTGGGCCAAGACGGCGCTGCCGGTGACCGCCGCGGTCTACACTCTCAACGGCCTGGCCGGCGAGTACTTCCACGCTCGCGGCGTCTCTCGCAAACCCGGCGGCTGGAAGCTGGCGTCATACAACGTGCCGATGGGGCCGCCGATCGCCGCGCCGGGTCTGATGTGTGTCGTGGGCGGCATGGGGCTGCTCGCCGCGATCCTGCGCCGGGAGAAGTGAGGTCGATGACGAGCGGGAACACCGAACGGATAGACAAGGACAAGGGCGAGCACCTGCCGCACCTGCGATCGGACGGCCAGCCGCCGCACCCGTCCTGGTTGCCGCGGCAGCGGCGCGGGACGACACCGCAGATGATCGGGCGCTACCCCGACTACGACGTGCTGGACAGTGCCGACAGCTGGGACGAGGTGACCCGCGCCGTGGTCATGGCGCGGTTGGATCCGCCCGGCCCGATGCGGTTCTTCGCGCCGGCGGAGGAGCCGACGCTGCGGGCGTTCTGTGACGTCGCGACGGGCCAGGACGCCGATCCGCGGGTGCCCGTTGCGGAGGCGGTGGACACCAAGCTCGCCGACGGCCGGCTGGACGGTTATCAGTACGCCGACATGCCCGACGATCGCGAGACGTGGCACAAGGCGCTGGTCGGCCTGGAGCAGACCGCGCAGCAACGGTTCGGGACGGCGTTCGCCGACCTGGAGATGCGCCAGCAGGAGCAGATCGTCGGAGATCTCTCGACCGGAGACCTCAGCGGCGGGGTGTGGGACGAACTGGACGTCAACCTGGTGTGGAAGGTGTGCATGCGCGCGATCCTCGCCGGCTTCTACTCCCATCCCTGGGCGTGGAACGAGATCGGTTTCGGCGGACCCGCCTACCCACGCGGTTACATGCGCACCGGTGCGCTGAACAGCACCGAACCCTTCGAGCGTCCCGGTGCGGACGCCGAGGACCCCGTCGCAGCCGTGCAGGACGACCCGGAGATGTTTCCGTCATGAGCGTGAAGAAGACACTGCGCACGATCGCCAAGGGCTCGATCGGCCCGGAGGACAACGATTCCCGCTACCTGCTGGACGTGCATTCACGCGCCCTGCCGGGCCGGAGGACGATGCAGCAGTACCGCGACGAGGACGAGGTCGACCTGGTCATCGTCGGTGCCGGGGCCGGCGGGTCGGTGCTCGCGCAGCGGCTGGCACGCCAGGGCTGGCGGATCGTGATCATCGAGGCCGGGCCCTTCTGGGATCCCGACCGCGACTGGGTGTCCGACGAGGTCGGTTCGCACGGCCTCTACTGGACCAGCAAGCGGATCATCGGTGGCGAGGACCCGATCGAGCTGGGCAAGAACAACTCCGGTCGCGGCGTCGGCGGCTCGATGGTGCACTACGCCGGTTACACCCCGCGTTTCCACCCCTCGGACATGGAGACCTTCACCCGCGACGGCGTGGGCGCGGACTGGCCGATCCGTTACGAGGACCTGCTGCCGCACTACGAGCGCGTCGAGCGTGAGCTGCCGGTGGCCGGGCAGGACTGGCCGTGGGGGCATCCGCACAGTTATCCGTTCAGCCCGCACCCGGTCTCCGAGGCCGCCAACGTCGTATGGCGCGGAGCCGAGTCCCTCGGCATACGGATGCGGGTCGGGCCGGTGGGCATCGTCAACGGCACCTTCGGCAACCGCCCGCACTGCATCTATCGCGGCTACTGCCTGCAGGGTTGCAAGGTCAACGCCAAGGCCAGTCCGCTGGTGACGCACCTGCCGGACGCGCTGGCGCACAGCGTCGAGATCCGTTCGGAGTGCATGGCGTCCCGGATCGAGCTGGACGAGACCGGCCGCGCCAAGGGCGTCGTCTACCTGTCCGAGCCCGGTGGTGCCGAGCGCCTGCAGCGGGCCAAATTCGTTGCCGTGGCCGGTTATTCGATCGAGACGCCGCGGCTGTTGTTGGCGTCGACGTCGGCGCGGCACCCGCACGGCATCGGCAACGACCACGACCTGGTGGGACGTTACGTGATGGTGCAGGGTGCGACCCAGACGGCCGGCCGTTGGTCGGAAGAGCTGCGGATGTATAAGGCGCCGCCGCCGGAGGTCTCCAGCGAGGACTTCTACGAGACGGACAGCTCGCGCGGTTTCGCGCGCGGCTTCTCGATCCAGACCGTCTCGCCGCTGCCGTGCGGCTGGGCGGAGCACGTGCTGGCCGACGGCCACTGGGGTCGCGCCATGCGTGAATACATGCGCGACTACAACCATTGGGCGACCGTGGGCGTGCTCAACGAGCTGCTGGCCGACCCGGACAACCGGATCACCCTGGCCGACGAGACCGACGCCTACGGGCTGCGGGTGGCGCGGATGGACTACTCGCTCACCGACAACGACAAGGCCAACATGGCGTACTCGACCAAGGTGATCACCGACATCCTCAAGGCCGGCGGTGCCCAGGACGTGCTGACCATCCACCGTTACGCCCACCTCATCGGTGGCGCGCGGATGGGCAGCTCACCCGAGACGAGTGTGGTCGACGCCAACCAGCGGTCGTGGGAGGTGCCCAACCTCTTCCTCGCCGACGGGTCGGTCTGCCCGACCCAGGGCTCGGCCAACCCAGCGCTGACGATCATGGCGCTCGCCTCCCGGCTCGCCGAACGGATGGCGGACGGCTCGGCCATGTCGGACGACCCCGAGCAACGCGCCGGCACAACACCTGCCCGACAGCCGGTCGGGTGATCGGCTGGCCGAATCCGCGAAGCACTTCTATTGCACTGCCAGGTAAGGAGATTCAGCATGAGTGACACCGTCAGCGATTTTGTGATCGACCGCCTCATCGAGTGGGACCTGCATCAGTTCTACGGGTTCCCCGGTGATGGGATCGGCGGTTTCGACGGAGCGCTGGAGCGGGGCGAGCGCGACGGGAAGGACTTCCGCTACATCCGCCCGACCCACGAGGAGATCGCTGCGTTCATGGCGTCCGCGCATGCCAAGTTCACCGGCGACGTGGGCGTCTGCATCGCCACCTCCGGGCCGGGCGCCATACACCTGCTGAACGGTCTCTACGACGCCAAGATGGACAACCAGCCGGTCGTGGCCATCGTCGGACAACAGGGCCGCGCGGCGTTCGGCAGCGACACGCAGCAGCAGGTGGACCTGGAGCGGGTCTTCCAGGACGTCGCCGGCTACGTGCAGACCGTGGTGACTCCCATGCAGGCTCAGCTGGTGGTGGACCGTGCGGTGCGCATCGCGGCGGCGCAGCGGACTCCCACTGTGGTGATCCTGCCGGCCGACGTGCAGAACCTGCCGATGCAGGCGCCGGCGAAGGAGCACTGGGTCGCCCGCACCGGGGTGGGTTACGCGTCGACGGAGCTGACGCCCGACCAGGCCGAGTTGCAGCGCGCTGCCGAGGTGCTCAACGCCGGCAAGAAGGTGGCCATGATCGTCGGTCAGGGCGCCCGTGGCGCCACCGACGAGGTCATCGCCGTCGCGGAGCGGCTCGGTGCCGGTGTCATCACCGCGCTGCTCGGCAAGGATGTCGTGCCGGGCGACCTGCCCTATCACACGCAGCAGCTCGGGCTACTCGGCTCCAAGCCGAGCTACGACATGATGCAGGACTGCGACACGCTGCTGATGGTCGGCAGCAACTACCCGTATGCCGAGTTCCTGCCCAAGACCGGTCAGGCGCGCGGCGTGCAGATCGACCTGGCAGCAGGGCATCTCAGCTTGCGCTACCCGATGGAGGTCAACCTGGCCGGCGACACGAAGTCGACGCTTGCCGCGTTGCTGCCGTTGTTGCAGCGGCAGGAGGACCGTTCCTGGCAGGAGGGCGTCATCGAGGGGATGAAGGACTGGGAGACCGTCCTGCAGGAGGAGGCCGAGGCGAAGGCCGACCCGATCAACCCGCGGTACGTCTACCACGAGCTCAACAAGCGCATGCCGTCCAACGTCATCGTCACCGCCGACGCCGGTTCGACGGCCGACTGGTACGGCCACCACATCAAGCTGAGCCGGGAGGGCAGCGGCAACCTGTCGGGCATGCTCGCGTCGATGCTGGCGGCCATGCCGTATGCCGTCTCCGCCAAGTTCGCCCATCCGGACCGTCCGGTCGTGTGCACCATCGGTGACGGTGCGTTCCAGATGTTGGGCATGAACGAGATGATCACCGTCAAGCGGCACTGGAAGTCGTGGGACAACCCGACCTTCATCGTCCTGATCTTGAACAACGGTGACCTGACACAGGTTTCGTGGGAGATGCGCGAGGCCGGCGATCCGCGCTACGACACCTCGCAGCTAGTCGAGCGCATCGACTACGCCGGTTATGCCGAGCTGCTCGGGCTGAAGGGGATCAAGGTGGAGCGCCCGGAGGACGTGCCCGGTGCGTGGGATGCGGCGTTCGCCTCGGACCGTCCCGTCGTCCTGGACATCCACACCGACCCGAACGTCCCACCGCTGCCGGCTCACGTGTCGCTGAAGGAGGCCAAGGGTTTCATGGCCGCCATGCGCAAGGGTGACCCGGCCGAGACGTCGGTCATCAAGGAATCCGTCCGTGCCGTCGGCGCCGAGCTGAAGGCAGGAGTCCAGAACGCGCTCGGTCGCGATGACTGATCGCGCGGCGGCCGGTCCAGCTGCCGTCCCGGTGCAGCGCATCGAGGTGGCGACCTACCGATTCCCCACCGACGCACCGGAATCCGACGGCACCTTCGCCTGGGACGCCACCACGATGGTGCTGGTCCGGGCACACGCCGAGGATGAGGTGGGGATCGGTTACACCTACGCCGGTCCGGCGGTCGCCACGGTGGTCGACCACTCGTTGTCCGACGTCGTGCAGGGCCGGGACGCCCTCACCCCGGGGGCGTCCTGGGCGGCGATGCAGCACCAGGTGCGCAACCTCGGCAAACCGGGCATCGCGGCGCAGGCCATCGCGGCCGTGGACATCGCGCTGTGGGACCTCTACGCCCGGTTGATCGGCCAGTCGCTGTCGGTCGCGGTCGGCGCCGTCCACGACGGTGTGCCGGTCTACGGCAGTGGCGGTTTCACGTCATACGACGATCAGCAGCTGGCCGGGCAGCTGGCCGGCTGGGTGGAGGCGGGCATCCCGCGGGTCAAGATCAAGGTGGGTCGTGAACCGGACCGGGACGAGCACCGGATCACTGTGTCCCGCAATGCGATCGGTCCGGACACCGAGCTGTATGTCGACGCGAACGGCGCCCACCAGCGCAAGCAGGCACTCGCGTGGGCGGAGCGCTTCGCGGCACACGACGTGCGGTGGTTCGAGGAGCCGGTCAGCTCGGACGACCTGGCAGGTCTGCGTCTGCTGCGTGACCGCGGTCCGGCCGGAATGGACATCGCGGCAGGCGAATACGGCTACGACCTGCCCTACTTCCACCAGATGCTCGACGCCGGTGCGGTCGACTGTCTCCAGGTCGACGCCACCCGGTGCCTCGGCGTCAGCGGTGCGCTGCGGGTGTCCGCGTTGACCGACGCCCGCAGCATCGACCTGTCGCTGCACTGCGCGCCGCAGATCAGCGCGCACGTCGGCACGGCGATCTGGCACCTGCGGCACCTGGAGTATTTCCACGACCACTCCCGCATCGAGCAGCTGGTCTTCGACGGTGTGCTGCAACCGGATTCGGATGGTGTGCTCGTTCCGGACCGTAGCCGGCCGGGCCTGGGCGTGACGGTCCGCGAATCCGACATCGCGGACTACCGGGTCAACTGAGCTGCGTTCCCTCGGAGTGAGCGGCCGGCCAGGCGGGTGCCGATCGGTCGGCATACGCCGCGGCGAGTATGTCGACCACCTGCTCCCGAGGGAGTGCACCGCTCCACCCGGTGAAGGCGTCGCTGATCTGCACCGAGCCGGCGACCGCCTCGGCGTCGCCGAGCACCGCGACGGCGTAGTCCCGCCGGACGCGGGCCGCGCGGATCCGGGCGCCCAGTGAACCGGCCGGGTCCAGCCGAGGACGTAGGCCGCGCGCCACCAGCGCGTCCACGAAACCCCGTGCCAGGTCGTCGACGGACTCCGACACGGGAAGCACCGACAGCTGGATCGGGTTGAGCCACAACGGCACCCGCCCGTCATACCGTTCCAGAAGTGCTGCGGTGACTCGCTCCATCGAGCCGACGGTGCCGCGGTGGATCATCACGACCGGATGGCGGCCGCCGTCGGCGCCGTCATACCGCAGGTCGAAGCGCTGCGGCTGCACGAAGTCCACCTGCACGGTCGCAATGCTTTCCTCGTGCCCATTGCCGTCGACGACTTGCAGATCCAGCTTGGGCCCGTAGAAGGCGGCCTCGCCCTCCGCCTCCACCAGCTCCAGCCCGTATGCCGCCAGGTCGACTGCGGTCGCGGCTCGCCGCAGCGCTTCGATCGCGTCCGCCCACAGGTCGGGATCACCCAGGTAGCCCGGACCGTCGTCCGGCAGGGACAGCCGCACGTAGTCGACCGGCATGCCGAGGACGCGTTGTGCATGCAGCGCCGATCGCAGCGCGCGTTCGGCTTCGCTCGCGACCTGGTCCGGTCGGCAGAAGACGTGGGTGTCGTCCAGGGTGATCTGCCGGACGCGGGTCAGCCCGGACACCACGCCGGAACGTTCGGCGCGGAACATCGGCGCCAGTTCGTTGAAGCGGAGCGGCAATTCGCGGTAGGAGTGCTGGCGGGCGGCATACACCATGGCGTGATGCGGGCAGTTCGCCGGCCGCAGCACCAGCTGGTCGCCGGGCGGTTCGTCACCGAGCGCCATGGGAGGAAACATGTCGGCGGCGAACTTGGCCCAGTGCCCCGACTTCTCGAAGAGCTCCCGCTTGCCCAGCACCGGGGTGTGTACGCCGACGCAGCCGTCGGCGCGGGCGATGTCCCGCGCCAGTCGTTCGAGCTCGTCGCGGATCACCGAACCGGCCGGCAGCCAGAGTGGCAGCCCGGAGCCGACCAGCGGATCACTTGCGAAGAGGTCCAGATCGCGGCCCAACGCCCGGTGGTCGTGCGGTGAAAGGTGTTGCTCGTCAGGTGATTTCATGGTTCTCCTCGGGTGAAGCCCCCGGGGACACCTGCGGCACGAAGAACGCCCCGGAGGTGACTCCGGGGCGCCAAAGTGCGGTTGGTTCAGTGCAGCACGGCTCGGCCGGAGGGATCCGGCGTCGTCGTCCGCTGCGCGTGATGCATGTCGGGAAGCGTACCCGCCGGCTCAGCGGTCCGCCACGAGATATGCCGCACCGGCGCTGACCGCAGCGGCGGCGAACACCGACGGCCAGGCGCCGATCTTCTTCGCCAGCGGGTGCGAGGCGCCGAACGACCCGACGTAGATCGCGCTCAGCGCGGCGGTGCCGGCCGGACCGGACTTGGCCAGCCAGCTGCGGCCGGCATACGCGCCGGCCGCTGCCAGCACGACGCCGCCGAGCGGGCGGATGCCGGTCTCGCGGGCGGCGAGGAAGCCGCCCACCAGCCCGAGGGCGGCGAGCGGTGCGGTCTGGACGTCGGTCGCGTTACGAAAGGCCATGTGAACGAGAGTAATCCGGGAGTCTGAGCGCTGCAGAGGTGGCTACTTGTTCGCCCAGGAGATCGTGACGCGACGGTTCTTCGCGCGGCCCGTCGGGTTGTCCGAGCCGTCGGGTGCGGTGTTGGCGGCGATCGGTTGCGACTCCCCGTTGCTGGCGATCTTCAGTTGTATGCCGGGCAGCTTGCTGCGCAGCTGCGCCGCGACGGCGTCCGCGCGCCGCTTGCCGAGCTTCAGGTTGAAGGCGTCACTGCCCATGGAGTCGGTGTTGCCGACCACCGCGACGGTCTTGCCGTCGACGTGGGACTTGATCGAGATCGCCGTCTGGTCGACGACCTGCTCACCGGCCGGGGTGAGCTTCGCGCTGCCGTAGGCGAAGAGCACGTCCGCGTTCAGGTCGACGGTCGAGGTGTCGCCGACGTTGCAGACGACATACCGCCCGGCCGGCTTTCCGCCCGTGGGTGGTCTGCCGGCGACGGTCTTCTTGCCGGACTTGTCGACGTAGAACAGCCCGCTCTCGTCCGCGGCGCCCTTCGAGCCGTCGGACCCGACGAACTGCAGGCCCTGCTTGTTGGCGCAGGTGACCGAGCCGTCCGGCAGCACCCCGATGACGCCGGAGGGGTCGGAGATCACGCCGGCGCCGTGGGTGTTCACCGTGGACGGCGTGCCGTCGGCTCCGATCCAGGTCGCCTGGGTGGGGGTGAGTGTGAGCACACCGCGCGAAGTCCGGCTCGTGGTGTGGTGCAGGTCGGTGATCGGCGCGCCGGTGTCGACGGTGAAGCGGATGCCGTTGGTGTAGACGAAGGTGACCTTGCTGCCTTCGGCATACCAGCCGCCGTCGTCGCCGAGCGCGCCGTCCTCGGGACCGACCGTGGCGGGCTCGCCGCGGTTCGACGCCGACGTGGAGGCCGTGCGGCCACCGGCCGTCGCCTCGGACACCGCCGGGCCGTCCTGTTGCTGGCACGCGCTGAGTGTCCCGGCCGTCGCCAGCAGCACCGCCGCCGCGGTGAGCGATCTGATCCGCGTCATCTCCCCTGTCCTTCCGCCGTCGGTCGCGAGGTATGACGCAGCCACTCCCGTGTCCGCTCCGTCGGACACGCCTACGATCGACACCATGTCACCTCGCATCGCCACCGCACGGCACGTCGACCGGGAGGAGGTGCTGGACTTCGTCCGCACCCGTCACCGGGCGACGCTGGTCACCCACAAGCGCAGCGGCGGACTGCAGCTGTCTTTGGTCACCTGCGGCGTCAGCGCCGACGGGGAGGTGCTGATCTCGACCTACCCGCAACGTGCGAAGGCCGCCAACATCCGCCGGAACCCGCAGGTGTCGCTGGTGATCCAGTCCGACGACTGGGACGACGCCTACGTCCAGCTGGACGGCACCGCGCGCGTGATCGACCTGCCCGAGTCCGTCGAGCCGTTGGTGGAGTACTTCCGGTGCATCTCCGGAGAGCACCCCGACTGGGACGAGTACCGGCAGGCCATGCGGGACCAGGGCAAGTCGCTCATCGCCGTGAGCATCACCGACTGGGGCCCGATCGCCACCGGCGGCTTCCCGCCGGACGTCGCCGCGCGCAGCTGACGACGTGCCCTGTGGCCAGGTGTGTCCCGGCGCGGTGAGAGGCCGACGGATGTCGTGAGAGTCGAAGCTCGCGACATCTGTTGACCTCTCGAGGTGGCCCCCTCCGGATCCGCAGCCATGTGTCCGGATCCCGACCGCGGATGCGCGTCATGGGCGCCATACGAGAACGGCCCGCACTCGGTGAGAGTGCGGGCCGTTTCGGAGTACTTCGTAGCTCTCAGTGCATCATCACGGGCGCGGCTTCCTCGCCGGCCGCCGGCTCCGGCAGCGGCTTGCGGGGGAGCATCAGCGCCGGGATCACCGTGAGCAGGCAGAGCACCGCAGCGACCCAGAAGGTCGTGCTGAACGAGCCGGCCAGGTCGTGCAGCGCGTGCGCCATGAATTGCTTCATGCCACCGGCCTGCGCGATCGCCTGCAGCTGGTCATGGGTCGGCGGCAGGGGGTTGGGCTTGTGCTGGGCACGCTCCTGGATCGCCTGACCGAGCTGGACGTAGTGCGAGGCCTTCTGCCGATCGGTCAGCACGGTGGACATCACCGCGACACCGACCGAGGAGCCGACCTGCTGGACGATGTTGAGCAGCGTCGAGCCGCGGGCGATCTCGTGCGACTTCAGCGTCTTCAGCGCCGACGTCATGATCGGCATCATCGTGCCGCCCATGCCCAGACCCATCAGGAACAACACCGGCAGGATGTACCAGTAGCTGGTGCTCTCGTCGATCTGGGTCAGCATGAACATGCCGACGATGATCCCGACGAGGCCGAAGGGCACGATCCGACCGACGGGCATCTTGTCCACCAGCGAGCCGGCCAGCGGCATGGTGATCATGGCGCCGATGCCCTGGGCCGCGACCAGCAGACCCGAGTCGAAGGTCGACTCACCGCGCACGGCCTGGAAGTAGGTCGGCACCAGCAGCAGGCCACCGAAGAACGCGGCGACGAACAGGAACATCGTGATCGTCGACAGCGACAGCAGTCGGTTCTTGAACAGGCGCAGGTCCAGCAGCGGGTGCTGCGGCTTGAAGGTGTGCCGGATGAACAGCAGGATCAGGATGAGGCCGATGATGCCGGTGATCAGCACCTTGGCGGAGCCGAACCCGTCCGTCGGGATCGACGAGACGCCGAAGAGGAACAGCGCCAGACCCGGCGACATCATCAGCATGCCGACGAAGTCGAAGGACTCCGACGGGGTGGGGCTGTCGTTCTCCAGCGCGAACCACGCGTAGACCATCGCGACGATGCCGATCGGCACGTTGATCAGGAAGATCCAGTGCCAGCTGGCGTGCTCGATCAGGTAGCCACCGAGGATCGGGCCGCCGATCGGGCCGAGCAGCATCGGCACACCGAGGATCGCCATCAGCCGGCCCATCCGCTTCGGGCCTGCCGCGTGCGTCAGGATCGTCATACCCAACGGCATCAGCATGCCGCCGCCGAGACCCTGCAGCACCCGGAAGCCGATCAGCACCTCGATCGAACCCGCGGTCGCACACAGCGCCGAACCGATGGTGAACAGCAGGATCGCCAGGATGTAGAGACGCTTGGTGCCGAAGCGGTCCGCGGCCCAGCCGGTCAGCGGAATGACGGTCGCCAGGGCGAGGGTGTATGCCGTCACCGTCCATGCGACGGTCGAGTAGGCAATGGGGTCCCCGCCGTTGGCGAAGACCCGCTGGAAGGTCGGCAACGCGACGTTGACGACCGTGATGTCGAGGATCGACATGATCGCGCCGAGGACGACGACGCCGGCGACCTTCAGGACCGCGCCGTCGATTTCCTCGGGGTACTCGGTTGGTGCAGCGTTCGACACGCTCTGTCCTCCTTGGGGACATTGACGAGGCTTTCGGCAATAGCCTGACCGGGATCGGTTTCAGCGCGGTTTCACCGCCACACGGACACAGCCGCCCCCCGGGCTATACGACCAGCGTATTACTCGGAGGCTCTCTCCGGAAACGGATATTCCGTGCGCTGTGTCACGACGCCAGGAGAGCCGCGATCCGGTCGATCGTCCGTGCCGTCGCCGCGGCGTCCCCGTCCGGCAGATCGGTGTCGGTGAACAGATGACCGGTGCCAGGTGTCACGAAGTCCTCGAAGGATGCGCCCGAGTCGCGCACCGCACGGCCCAGTGCCTGCACGTCCGGCACCTGCACGAAGGGATCCTCGGCATACCGGTGCACCTGCACGGGCTGGCCGCTCCACCGGCCGCGATGCGGCGGCGCGACGCTGTGCAGGAGGATCACGGCGGCTGCCTGCGGCCGGTCCGCGGCCAGTCGCTGGGCGAACGCGGCGCCGAGCGAGAAGCCGGCCAGTACGGCGTCGGACGGCAGGTCGTCGAGCACCGGGCGCACCCGCGCCAGCAGCTGAGCCGGACCGACGTCGTCCCGGTGCGACAGTCCTGCGCAGGTGTCGTCGAAGACGTTGCCGCCGTAGTAGTCCGGAGTCAGCACGTCGTGCCCGTGCTGGCGCAGCGCATCCGCGAACCGGATGACCGCCGGGCGCAGGCCGAAGGCGGAATGCAGCAGCAGGATGGTGCTCATGGCGTCACGTCCTTCGTGATGAGGGCCTCAGTGGAAGTGTCGTCCTTCGCGGGCGGCGCCGCACGCAACACGACCGCGAGCAGGCCGCCGAGCACCATCACCACGCCGACCAGCCAGAGCCCGGTCTTCTCCGTGCCGGTGCCGTCCTTGAGCCAGCCGGTGAAGTAGGGCGCGAAGAAGCCGGCCGAGTTGCCGACGGAGTTGATCAGCGCGATCCCGCTGGCCGCGGCCGCGCCGGACAGGAAGTTGGTCGGCAGCGCCCAGAACGTCGGCAGCGCGCACATGATGCCGGCCGCGCAGATCGTCACGGCGACCATGGCGGCGAACGGGCTGCCCAGGTAGAGCGTGATCGGTATGGCGACGCCGCCGAGGATGGTCGGTCCGGCGACGTGCCAGACGCGTACGCGGGTCCGGTCACCGTGCAACGCCCACGGGATCATCACGAGGGCGCCGACGACATACGGGACGGCATTGATCAGGCCGCGCTGCACGATCGAGTAGCTGGTGCCGTACTGGTCGGCGAACCCGGCGATGATCGTTGGCAGGAAGAAGTCGAGCGCGTAGAGACCGTAGACGATGCCGAAGTAGACGAACGCCAGCGCCCAGACCCGCGGCCGGGTCAGCGACTGCAGGATGCTGACCTGGTAGGCCCGGCGCCGGCAGCGTTCCTCGGCGTCCAGGACCCGTTGCAACGCGTCACGTTCGCCGGCCGGGAGCCACGTGGCGTTCTCCGGCCGGTCGGTCAGGAAGAACCAGGTGATGACGCCGAGGATGATCGCCGGCACACCCTCGAGCAGGAACATCACCCGCCAGCCGTCCAGCCCGAGCCAGCCGTGCGCGTGGTCGATCAGTAGTGACGAGACCGGTGTGCCGATGGCACTGGACAGTGGCACCGCAACCATGAAAAGCGCTGTCATCCGGGCACGTTCGCGCTGCGGGAACCAGAACGTCAGGTAGAGCACGATGCCGGGGAAGAAGCCCGCCTCGGCGATCCCGAGCAGGAAACGCAGCACGTAGAGCGTGCCGGCATTGGGCACGAAGGTGATCGCGGCGGCCACGATGCCCCACGTCACCAGGATGCGCGCGATCCACCGGCGCGCGCCGAACCGGTGCAACGCCATGTTGCTGGGCACCTCGAGCAGCAGATAACCGAGGAAGAAGATGCCCGAGGCGAAACCGAACATCGACCCGGACAGGTGCAGGTCGTCGTTCATGCCGTTCGGGCCGGCGAAGCCGATGTTGGTGCGGTCAAGGTAGTTGACGAAGTAGAGCAGCGCCACGAATGGCACCAGCCGGCGCACGGAACGGCGGACGGCGCTGCGCAGCAGCGGATCCTTCTGGGGATCCGGCTCGGTGCGCCGGGTGCTGCCGCCGCGGGGTCGTCGGTCAGGTCGGTGCGTTCGGCGCGCGACGTCATACCAGCAAACGTATCGGTATCCGAGGTAGAACTGTGGGGTGGACGGCGTAGAGGTCTGGCACGTGAGGGACGGCGAACTGCTCGGGGACCGGCCCGATTCCTGGGTGTACGTCTGGCGGCTGCCGGACGGCCCGGACCCGCGGGCGAACATCCTGTATGTCGGCACGACCGGTATGCCGCCGGCGCTGCGCAGCTGGCTGCACCTGCACGCCAAGGACAAGGAGCTGGGCCGACTGCGCAAACGCTTCCCGAAGATCGATTCGGAGGCCGCGGACGTCTACGCGTTCCCGGTGCCGGCCGGTCTGGAGCGGCCGGCGGTGAAGCACGCGCTGGTGCACGCGCTCGCCGACGCCGGGCTGCTCGCGCCGGAGTATGTCGGGCCGCCGCTCGAGGGCGCATCGCGAGCGAGCGACGCCATCGCGTCCTACGTCGCCGACGTGGTGGCGCAGCTGACCTAACAGAAGCTGGTCGAGTGCCGGAGGAGCGCAGCGGGGGAGGTGTATCGAGACCAAGAGCGCCGGTCGCGTGGTCTCGATACGGCTCGCCCTTCGGGGCTCGCCTACCCTTCGATACGCCCGCTCGTTCCTCGCGGGCTACTCAGGACGGCGCTCGACCGACGTGTCGGTCACCCGAAGAGGATCGCGGCTTCGTCCCAGCGCTCGCGGGGGACCGTCTTGAGCACGGTCGTGGCGGAGTGCAGATCGACCCGCTCGATCCGGGTGCCGATGAGCGACACCATGGTGCCCCACTGCTTCTCGATGACCGCGTCGACGGCGGCGGTGCCGAAGCGGGTCGCCAGCACCCGGTCGTATGCCGAGGGCACCCCGCCACGCTGCAGGTGTCCCAGGGTGGCCGCGCGTGTCTCGATGCCGGTGACCTGCTCGATCTGCGGAGCCAGCCGTTCGCCGATGCCGCCGAGTCGCGGCCGCCCGAACGCGTCCAGGCCGCGCGGTGCGTGCACCTGACGTGAAGATTCGGACGGCACGAACCCCTCGGCGACCACGACCACTGGTGCCCGGCCGCGGTCGCGGGCATCCTCCACCCAGCCGCAGATCTGCTCGACCGACACCTCGACCTCCGGGATGAGGATCGCGTGGGCGCCGGCGGCGATGCCGGCGTGCAGGGCGATCCAGCCGACGTGCCGGCCCATGACCTCCACGACCATGCACCGGTGGTGCGACTCGGCGGTGGTGCGCAACCGGTCGATCGATTCGGTCGCGACCGAGACCGCGGTGTCGAAACCGAACGTGTAGTCGGTCGCGGACAGGTCGTTGTCGATCGTCTTGGGCACGCCGACAACCGGGATGCCGTCGTCGGCCAGTCGCCGAGCCGCGGTCAGGGTGCCCTCGCCACCGATGGCGATCAGCCCCGTCATACCGCGCGCGTCCATCACCTCGCGGATCCGGTCGGCGCCGCCGTGCTCGAACGGGTTGGTGCGCGACGTGCCCAGGATGGTGCCGCCGGCACGGGAGATGCCGCGCACGTCGTTGCGGGGGAGCGGCACGATGTCGTCCTCCACCAGCCCGCGCCATCCGTCGTGGATGCCGAGGAACGGCACGTCGTGGATCCGGTCGCCCTTGATCACGGCCCCGCGGATGACCGCATTGAGGCCGGGACAGTCGCCGCCGCTGGTCAGGATTCCGATGCTCACGGGGTCCATCGTGGTGGGTGGCGGCCGATTGCGGGCAACTTGTCCGGCATGCTGTCTCAGGTGACGAAACCGATGTGCCTGGTCTTCCTGCTGCGCGACGGGCCGAGCGGGCCCCAGGTGCTGCTCGGACTCAAACAGCGCGGCTTCGGCACCGGCCGGATCGTCGGCATCGGTGGGCACGTCGAGCCGGGGGAGTCCGATCCGGACACGGCCGTGCGGGAGACCTTCGAGGAGACGGGCCTGCACGTCATACCGACGCAGTTGGCTGAGGCCGGCCGCATCATGTTCCACTTCCCGGCCAGTCCGGCGGCCGACATGTCCGTGGCGCTCTACCGGTGCACCACCTGGACCGGTGAGCTGGTGGCCTCGGACGAGCTGGATCCGCAGTGGCACCCGGTGGCCGACCTGCCGTTCGAGGCGATGTGGGACGACTCGCGGATCTGGTTGCCGCACGTGTTGCGCGGCGAGTGCATCGCCGCCGAGATCACGTATGACGCCTCCGGTGCACTCGTGTCCGAGGTCTCCTTGCGGGTGGTCACGCCGTAGTCACCTGCAGGCCAGGTGCACTGGGTAATGTGTTGGGCACCTGTGGGCGCCGCGAGCGGCAGCCCGCAGGATCCACGGACTCTCGACGCGTCCGTGACTCGGGCGATCTATGCGAGGTTCGATGACCACCATCAGTTACACGCGAGCAGGTTCCGGTGATCCGCTGGTGCTCATCCACGGCATCGGTCACCAGCGCTCGGCGTGGGGCGACACCTTCGAGCTGCTGGCCGAGGACTTCGACGTGATCGCGATCGACCTGCCGGGCTTCGGCAGGTCGCCGCGGCCGGACAAGCCGCACAGTTACCGGATGGACAGTTACGTCGATCAGCTCGAGGAGTTCTTCGCCGAGGTCGGCCTGGACCGGCCGCACGTGGCCGGCAACTCGCTGGGCGGCATGTTCGCGCTCGAGCTGGCGGCCCGTGGTGCGGTGCGCACGGCCACCGCGATCTCGCCGGCCGGGTTCTGGGGGCCGCTCGGCCTGGTCAACGCGGTGATGAACCTGGCGATGATGAAGGCCTCCACCTACGCGCCACGCCCGGTGCTGAAGGTGTTCTCCGACAAGGCCTTCCTGCGCAAGGTGAGCCTGCGCGCGCTCTATCGGCACCCGGAGCTGCTGCCCGCCGACGTGGCCTTCGACGACGCCCTCAACCTGCGCACCTCGCCCGGTTTCTTCCCGGTCGCCTGGTATGCCGTGCGCTCGCGCTACCGGCGCCAGCCGCTGGTGCCGGTGACGATCGCGTGGGGCACTCGGGACCGGCTGCTGCTTCCCTCGCAGGCCACCGCCGCCCGTGCTGCGCTGCCGATGGTGTCGCACCTGACGCTGCCCGAGTGCGGTCACGTGCCGATGATCGACAACCCGGAGCTGGTGGCGGGTGCGATCGTGCAGACCGTCGTGCAGGCCGCCTACCGCACCGGGCAACCGCTGGTGCACTTGACCGGTGCGTGAGTTCAGTTCGCCCGTAAGGCGATTCCGGCAGCGGTGAGCTGGTAGTAGACATACCGTCCGCGCCGGAACTGGCTGAGCAGCCCGGCGCGCTCCAGCACTTTCAGGTGGCCGCTGACCGTCGGCTTCGGCAGGGCGAGCTGGTCGGCCAGGTCGGTGGTGCTGACCGGCACCGTCGCCTGTCGCAGGATCCGCGACCGGGTGCTGCCCATCAGCTGCTCGAGGCTGGAGGCCGGCTCCTCCTTCTCCGGCAGCCAGAGGGTCGCGGCGCCCCAGGCCGGGTATCCGATCGCGACCGGCATGTCCGCGGAGTCGTGCTCGTCGGGGCCGTGGATGATGAAGCCCGCCCCCTTGAAGACCACTGGCGTGAAGACGAGCCCGCCGGGCGGTACCGGGATGTCGATGTCGAACTCGTGCTGCAACTCCAGCACCTGCCCGTCGAAGCGGATCTGCTCGTTGAGGTCGTTCAGGACCCCGCCGACGCCCTCCCGGACGATGCGTTCGGCGCGCATGTTCAGGTCCCGCAGGGCGATGGCGTGCGCCCGGTCCCAGAAGGGCTGCAACACCCCGCTGAAGTACTCCACCAACGCCTCCTGTGCGACGACCCGCAGCCCGGCGGCGTCGTGCCCGGCGAACGGCGAGTCCTGGCCGCGCAATTGCTCGGCGACTGCCTGCACGTCCCGGTCGGGGATCGTCCGCACGAGTTCGCGCAGCCGTTCGGTCACCGCCGCCGGGGAGTTGTCGACGTCGTAGGCGTACCCCGGCACCACCAGCAACGACGGCGCGGCGGGATTCGTGGTGAGCCCGCGCAGGGTCGCCACCCCCGGCGCGTCCTGGTCGCGCAGCGCCGCCGCCAGCGGGGCATGCAGCGAACGCGAGGAGGGCTGCACGAACAACGACATGCTGGACAGCACGTTCCAGGCCGGGTCGACCACGAATCTGATCGCGGAGATGTCGCCGGCCGAGCAGCGCACGCGGATCATCGCCGTTGCCTTTCCGATCGGGGGTCCGGCGCTCAGTATCGCCGATCGGGGACGAAGCGCGGCCCGAGCGCGCGGCTCAGTCGGCCCGTTCGGTGGGCGGGTGCGGGCGTTCGGTGTTCTCGTGACCGGGCTCGAGGTCGGCCACCCGCGATTGCCGCACCGGGTCGAACGCCGCCGACCAGGCATCGACCACTTCGCCGGTGATGCACAGGTGGTCACCGCCCTCGTCCAACAAGCTGCAGCGGCGCAGCACCACGCCGGCCGGGCAGGCAGCCAGCAGCGGCACTCCACCCGGGCCGTCGCGCACCGTCAGGCCGGCGAACTAGTCGACGGCGTCGCCGGTCTCGGAGCCGAACCGCTGCACCAGTGCGAGCTCGCCCACCGGCACGGCGTGGACCGCCAGGTGGCTGGCCCGCTGGGCCACCCGCGCGGTGTGGTTGGCCTTGGACAGCCACACGCAGTAGCGGGGCGGATCCATGCTCGACTGGGTGTGGAAGCCGACCAGGCAGCCGGCGCGCTCGCCATCCAGCGCCGTGGTGACGATCACCAGGGCAGGGTCGAACGACCCGGTGAGTTCTTCCCACGCGTCCGTCATCGCTGTCACCTCCGACACGGTACGGCCCGGACCCTGCGGCGGCTGCGTCACGCCGACTTGCCGGCCGAGGACGACTCCTTGTCCTCCAGACCCACCGCCATACGCAGTTCCTGGACGGAGGAGTGGTCGATGCCGCTCTTGGTCATCAGCTCGCCGAGCGCGGCCGAGATCGCGTTGAGCTTGTCCTGCAGCGCGTCGTCGGCGCGCGTCTGACTGTTCTGCAGCAGCGCGACCATCAGGAAGGTCACGATGGTCGTGACCGTGTTGATGATCAACTGCCACGTGTCCAGGTTGCCCAGCACGAAGTACGACGGTGCCCACAGCACGACCAACAGCACGCAGAAGGCGAAGAACCAGGCATTGGAGAAGAACCGCGACGCCGATGTCGCGAAGCTGTCGAAGAATACGAGGTGGTCGGTCACATCGGACGGCATGTGTGCCGAGGTAGCCGGATCCGTTGTCGCGGAGGCGTTCTGGTGATGCGGTCTGTCCTCGGGCGCCTCCGGCGCATCATCGGTGGACGTCTGTGTCATGTCTGCATTCCTTCGTGAAGAGCGCGACCGGATGGGATTGCGGATGGTGTACCCGCTGCCGGCCGCATCAACCGCCCGGCACGACCTCGATGTCGATCGGCTTGCAGACGCCACCGTTGGACTTCTCCGCCGAGCACGCGGTGACGCCGACGAACAGATCCGTCTCGGCACGGACGACGAAACGGTCGCCCGCCCGCGAGGTGGGCGGGTCGATGTGCATGGTGCCGTCCGGGTCGAACCACACGTTCATGAAGACGTTCAGCGTGGTCGAGATCGTCGTCGGCTGTACGCCGAAGCGGTCCAGCGCCTGGCAGAGATTGGCGAAACAGCTCGGGTGCGGCGCACCATCGAATTCGGGGTAGAGCAGATCGAAGGTCTGTTGACTGCACGGGGTCAGGATGAAGTCGTGGCGGCCGCAGGTGTCCTCGGTGATCGTCAGCATCGGACGGCTAGTGTTGCTGTAGAGCGTGTCGCCGGTCGTCAGGTAGATCTTGTCGGCGTAGTCGATGGTGCGGCCGCTGCTGAGCCAGTCACCGGTGCCGTCCGCGGCCACGCAGAACAAGTCGCTCACCTGGCCGCCGGTGGGGTCGGTGATCACCAGCTGGTCACCGGCGGTCAGCTGCAGTCCTTCGCCGGTCTGCGGGGCGAGGCGATGCTTCATCGATTCTCCTTGGTGGGGTGGGGGGTCTGGGCGGCGTTCAGGTCGACCGGCGGCGTCCAGGTCTCGTCGACGGCACGACCCGAGTATTGCCGTGCCTCGGAGGATTCGCCGAAGTCCTCGACCATCGGGTTGACGCAACCTTGCAGCCGCACGTCGCGATCGCGGATCCGGTCCTGCATCCGGCCGTAGTGCCCGCTCGCGCGCAGCTGCTCGAACTGCTGGTGGGCGTTGAACACCAACGTCGGCCACGGTGCGCGGCGCGCCAGCCGGGAGGCGTCCGGGTGCAGGCCGACGATGAAGAACGGCGTGCCGGCGACGCTGAAGGAGAAGTGCGGGTCGGCCGGGTCGTCCGACACCTCATCGGTCCACGGCTCCTCGTCGGCCTCGGCGAGCAGTTGCAGCTGCTGCCACAGCAGCTGTTCGAAACGTTCCTCGGTGAGCCGGGCGGGCTCGGGGAAGACGGCGAGGAACGACGCAAATCCCTCCTCGAAGTCCACCGTCGAGGCGAACCGGTCCAGCGCCGGCAGCAGCAACTCCGCGGCCTCCGTGGAGCCCAGGCGGGGAAGGATCTGCACCGTCGCGCGGGCCTGGGTCAGCACCGATCGTGCTCCGACGCACGGATACTCGGGGTGCAGGATCATCCTGCGGAAGGTCTCCTCGACCACTGCCGGATCCAGCTCACCCGCCGGTGGGACCGTCCACGTCTCGGTCGGCAGGCCGGACACGTTGACCGCGGCATGTTCCTGGGCCATGACAGCTCCTTCGCGTGAGGGGTGACCCGCGCTGAATACCCGCCATGGTGCGGCTGAACCGCGGCCGGGGCGGCATACCGGTCGGCACGCCGGGGCGGCATAGGATCGGGGCATGGCCGAACTCCACTCGTACCCGGTCGCTTTGAGTTGGCACGGATCGACCGGCGAGGGGTATGCCGCCTACCCGCGCGAGCACCGGGTCGTTCCGGCCGAGCTGACCGGCATGCGGATGTCGTCGGATCCGCACTTCGGCGGCGACCCGGCACTGCCCAACCCCGAGCACCTGCTGGTGATGGCGGCGAGCAGCTGCCAGCTGCTGTCCTTCCTGGCTGTCGCGGCTCGCGCCCGATTGGATGTCGTCGGCTACGCCGACTCAGCCGAAGGCACCATGCGCGAAGGGGATTCGCCGATGTCGCTCAGCGAGATCGCGCTGCGCCCCGTGGTGACTCTGGCGGCCGACAGCCGACTCGACCAGCTGCAGCGCCTGACGCGCATCGCCCACGAGCAGTGCTTCATCGCCAACTCACTGCGCTCGCACCTGACGATCGAGGCGCGCTTCCTGATCGACGGCACGGAGGTCGCCCGGGTCAGTCTCTGACCGGCAGGCCGAGTGCCTGCCAGGAGGCGAAGCCGCCGACGACGGTCGCGACCCGTCGAACGCCTTGGCGGGCCAGCGATTCGGCAACCGCGGGCGATGCCGATCCGTCCTGGCACAGCACGATGACGGATTGCCCCGGCTCCCCCTGCGGGCCGGCGTCCTCGAGCGGCCGTGGCGCCAGTGACACGGCAGGTTCGCCTGCGGCCGCCCGCTGCCGCGAGGGTCGTATGTCGACCAGCGCCGCTCGTTGCCAGAGCACCTCCTGGAAGGCCGCGCGCGGACTGAGCAGTTGCACCGGGCCGGGCGCCACCGGCCGGATGGGGGTCGCCGTCGACGCGGCGACGAAAAGGTCCGACTGCCAGGTCATCTCGGAGACGGCAGCGGTCGTCATACAACACCCACGAACTGATCGACCGCACGATGGATGAGCCGACCAGAATCACATAAGATGATGTGTTGCATAACATCACGTTACCTACTGGCGTCGGCTGCTGACAACTGCCGCCGTCCGCATCGCGAACAATCCGGCCCGGCATGCCATGCTCGTGGCCATGGCTGCTGACAACCCCGTGACCCTGCTCATCCTCGGTGCCGGTGGTGACCTCACCCATCGACTGTTGCTGCCGGGAGTGGGCAGCCTGCTGAAGATCGAGCCGGCCCGGAAGATCGAGATCATCGGCGCCGACCGGGCGGATCTGTCTGCGGCACAGTGGAAGAGCCAGGTCGAGGACGCCTTCGGCACCGTGCCGGTGCCGGCGCGGCCCACCCGCTCGGTGCTGTCGCGCACCAGATATCAGCAGACCGACCTGCTCGATCCCGACCAGCTCGCCGCCCTCGTCGCCAGCTGCACCGGCCCACTGGTCATCTACTTCGCCCTGCCACCGGCCGTCTCCATCCAGGTCTGCCGGCTGCTGGAGGACATCCCACTGCCGGACGACACCAGACTGGCGCTGGAGAAGCCCTTCGGCGGCGACGAGAAGTCCGCGAGCGCCTTCAACGCCCAGTTGCACCGGGTCGTCCCCGAGGAGCAGATCTTCCGGGTGGACCACTTCCTCGGGCAGTCCACAGTGCTCAACCTGATCGGCCTGCGCTTCGCCAATCGGATCCTGCAACCGATCTGGAGTGCCGAACACATCGAGCGCGTCGAGATCATCTACGACGAGGATCTCGCGCTGGAAGGCCGGGCGGGTTACTACGACGGGGCCGGTGCGCTGAAGGACATGCTGCAGTCGCACCTGTTGCAGGTGCTCGGCATCTTCGCGATGGAATCGATCGCCGACCTGTCCGCGCAGGAGGTGCAGGACCAGAAGGCGCAGGTGCTGCGCGCCACGCACCTGTGGGGCGGCAGTCCCAAACGGTCCAGCAAGCGCGCCCGCTACACCGCCGGCCGGATCGGCAACCGGAAGATCCCGGCATACACCCGTGAGAAGGGCGTCGACCCGTCGCGGGAGACCGAGACGCTCGCCCAGGTGCAGGTCGAGGTCCGCAACAACCGGTGGGCCGGTATGCCGTTCACGTTGCGCAGCGGCAAGGCGCTCGGCGCGCCGCGCAAGCAGGTCATCGCCTACTTCCGGCCGGTGCCGCACCTGCCGAGCGGCTTCGACAACACGGCCGCGCCGGACAAGCTGATCATCGATCTCAAACCGGGTGCGGTGTCCTTCGTGCTCACGATGAACGCCGAGGGGAACCCGATGGACCTGGAGCAGAAGACGTTGCGGGCCGAGCTGGCGCCCGGCTGGATGCTTCCCTATGGCGAGGTGCTGCGTGAGATCCTGGACGGCGACAGCCTGCTGTCGGTGCGTGGCGATGCCGCCGAATCGTGTTGGCGCATCATGGATCCCGTGCTGAAGGCGTGGAAGGCAGGGCGGGTGCCGATGGAGACCTACCCGGCGGGTTCCGCCGGGCCGGACGGCTGGCTGCCCGAGGACTCCGTGGTCGGTTAGGGCGCGACACCGACCCAGTCGAACAGCGTCGACGCGAGCGTGTAGTGCTCGCCGTCACGCTCTTCCTCCACCTCGGCCGGACGCAGTTGCACATCGGCCACCGTGAAGTCGGCGAAGACGTCTGCGAGCATCTCGCGGGAGGTGTCGATCGACAGGTCGCTCTCCAGCAGCGCCGGTCGACGACTGCCGTCGCTGCGGATCTCGACGCGGTCGGCGATGATCCCGAGCGCCACCACACCGCCGGGCCGCATCGCGCCCCGGATGCGCGACAGCAGGTCTCGCACCGCGCCCGGCCGTGGCAGGTGCTCGATCGCGGAGAACGCGAAGACCAGGTCGGCCGGCTCCGCGAAGTCGAAATCGTGCAGATCCATTGCGCGCGTGTGCACCACGGTGGATATTCCGGCCGGGACGGCGTCTGCGAGCTGCTCGAGGGCGGACGGCAGGAGGTCGACGGCATACACCTGCGAGCCGGGCGGCAACCGGCGCAGCATCGGCACCGTGTGCCGGCCGATGCCGGATCCGAGGTCGTAGGCGACCGTCGGCCGGTCGTCCGGCACCAGGTCCAGTGCGGTGGACAACAACGGATCCGGCTCGGCCAGCCAGGTCCCGGACTCGCCGAGATCCGTTGCCGCATACAGCTCCTCGTGGTACCGGACGGTTTCCTGACGCGCCTGCTCGAAGTCGTTCACCGCACCCTCATACCCCGAGTCGGCCGTCATGCGACATCCGGCGACCTCACCAGCGGTTCATCGCGGTGAGCCCCGCCCGCACGACCCGGTGCCGGGCCACCCGGGCCAGCGTCGTCTCGCCGCGCGTGATGCGGGTGAAGACGCGCCAGCCGGGCGCCGTCCGCAGCAGCGTGTGGAAGGCGCGGGGATGCCGCTCGAAGGCGCGCAATGTGCGCTCGCCGACGGCCATCTCGGCACCCAGTCCGTCCGCGATCCCTCGTGCGTATGACGCCAGACCCGCCTCCGGTGCAGCCGTGCCCGTGCCCACCCGGGCCGCGGCCGCACCGGCGAGCACGCCGGAGCGGACGGCGTACGAGATGCCCTCGCGAGTCCAGGGCTCGAGCAGTCCGGCCGCGTCCCCGGCGACCAGCACCCGGCCGCGCCCGAGCGGTGAGCCGGCGGCCCGGCAGCGGGTCAGGTGACCGGAGTCCCGGACGACCGGCAACGCGGAAAACCCCTGCTGGTCAACGAAGTCGGCGAGATACTGCTTGGTCTCGGCGGGTGAGCCCTTCGCCATGATGACCCCGACGGTGAGCACATCCCGTTTGGGGAAGACCCACGCGTAGGACCCCGGCACCGGACCCCAGTCCAGGTGGACGCGGCCGGCCCAGGCGCGGCGTGCGGCGGCGTCCGGGGCGAGTTCGACCTCCAGGCCCAGGTCGACCTGGCGCAGTTCGACCCCGACGTACCGGCCGATCCGGCTCGCCGATCCGTCCGCGCCGACGACGGCACGAGCCTCGATCGCGCCGGCCGAGGTCGACAGGGTGACCAGGTCACCGCTCTGCCGCACGGCTGTGACGGTCACGCCGGTGCGCAGCTCGGCGCCGGCGGCGCGCGCGGCCTCGAGCAGTGCGGCGTCGAACTCCGTGCGGTCGACCAGGCTGAGGATGCGGTCGCCGGTGGACTTCTCGAAAACCGACCTCCCGCGCATCGTGAACGAGGCCCGCGTGATCCGTTGTTGCACCGGCACCTCGAACCCGGCCGGCAGCGACGCCAGCGTCGGGCCGATCAGGCCGCCCCCGCAGGTCTTGTAGCGGGGGAACGTCGCCCGGTCCACCAGCAGGGTCGAGGCGCCGGACTCGGCGGCCGTCTGCGCCGCACGGCTGCCGGCCGGTCCGGCGCCGACGACCACGACGTCATACACCGGCGGCGTCACGGGTGCAGGCTCGTCATGCGGGCGTATGCCGACCGGATGTGCTCCTCCACGCACGCGACGGCTTGCGGCGCGTCCTGCGCGGCGATGGCGTCGACGATCGCATGGTGCTGTGTCCGCAGGACGGCGCGCGCATCCTCCCAGCGCTCCAGGGCCGCGAGGCCGGAGAGGATCGGCAGTCGCATCGACTCGCGGATCGCGATCGTCAGGTCGCTGGCCAGCCGGTTGCCCGCCGCCTCGGCGATCGCGACGTGCAGGCCGGTGTCGTGGTTGTTGAACTCGGCCATGGTGAGGGTGTCGTCGTCCATGGCCTCGAGCAGGTCGCGCATCCGGGCCAGATCGTCGGCGGTCGCTCGCCGGCTGGCCAGGCCGGTCGAGAGTCGTTCGAGTGCGACGCGCACCACGGTCACGTCCGGGGTGGGGAAGTTGGCGAGCGCGACGTGCAGGCGCAGCAGCCGGGTCAGCGCCTGGTGCGGCGCCCCGGTGATCGTCGTGCCGCCCGCCGCGCCCGCGCCCACCGAGGAGCGCACCACCCCGGAGGCCTGCAAGGTGCGTACCGCCTCCCGCACAGCCGCCCGGCTCACTCCCACCCGTTGGGCGAGTTCACGTTCGGCCGGCAGGTGCGACCCGACGGTGTACTCACCGCTCAGGATGCGTTGCTCGACCCAGTCGACGACCAGCTCCCAGGCCTTCTTCGGCGTGACGTCATCGGACACGACGGTGAGCCTACGACGTGTCGGAAGGGGGTTACGCAGCGGCGGTTCGCCTGGTATGTTCTGCGTCACATTAATGGTCTGACCATTACGTCCCCTGCACCGGTCCCCTATCTGGAGCTCGCACATGCCGACCTACCAACCACCCGTCACCCCGGTCGCGGACAGCCTGTGGCTGTCCGCGGTGATCGCCGCCCTACCACTGCTGAGCATCTTCCTGACGCTGGGACTGCTGCGCTGGAAGGCGCATTGGGCCGGCCTGACCGGCCTGGTCATCGCGTTGATCGTCGCCGTCGCGGCCTTCAAGATGCCGGTCTCGCTGGCGTTGCTGTCCGGGTCGGAGGGTGCGGCATACGGCCTGGTGCCGATCATGTGGATCGTCTTCAGCGCGATCGTGCTCTACCAGATCACCGTCGTCAGCGGCCGCTTCGAGGACCTGCGCGCGGCGTTCCACCTCGTCTCGAACGACCCGCGGGTGCAGGCGATCATCATCGCGTTCTGCTTCGGCGCGCTGCTCGAGGCGCTCGCCGGCTTCGGCGCACCCGTCGCGATCACCGGCGTCATGCTGATCGCGGTCGGCTTCTCGCCGCTGCGTGCCGCAGCGGTCGCCCTGCTGGCCAACACCGCGCCCGTCGCGTTCGGTGCGATCGGCATCCCGATCATCACCGCCGGCAACCTGACCCACATCGACTACAACGTCGTCGGCGCGTACGTCGGCCACCAGACCCCGGTGCTGGCGCTGGTCGTCCCGCTCATGCTGGTCTTCCTGGTCGACGGCCGCCGCGGCGTCCGGCAGACCTGGCCGATCGCACTCGTGGTCGGCGCGGCATTCGCTGTGGCGCAATGGGTCTCGGCGTCATACATCTCCGTCGAGCTGACCGACGTCATCGCCTCCCTCGTCGGTCTCGCCGCCGCCGTCGTCATGCTGCGCTTCTGGCAGCCGCAGGGACGCGAGGAGGCCAACGAGTCGATCGCCGAGGCGCGCAAGCTCGAATTCGCCACTGTCGGAGCCGGATCCGGTGATGCGGGGACAGGCGTCGCGGAGGACGACATCGCCTTCACCTCGGCCGAGGAGATGGATCAGCGAGCCGGCGATCTCACTCCGAGTCGCATCGGTATGGCGCTGCTGCCCTACCTGTTGGTCATCGCGGTCTTCGCCGCCGCGAAGCTGATCGACCCGATCAAGAACTTCCTGGCCGACACCGACGTCAAGATCGAGTGGCCCGGCCTGGACGGTCACGTGCTCAGCGCGTCCGGCGCCGTCAGCAAGACCACCGTCTACACCCTGCCCTGGCTCTCCTCGCCCGGCTCGCTGCTGCTGATCTGCTCGGTCGTCGTCGCGCTGGTCTACAAGGTGAGCCCGGCGCAATGGGGCCGCGAATTCGTCGAGACCGGGGCAAAGCTGCGCTTCGCCTTCCTGACCGTCGCCTCCGTGCTCGGCCTGGCCTACGTGATGAACCTGTCCGGGCAGACGGTCACCATCGGCACCTGGATCGCCGGAACGGGAGCCGCGTTCGCCTTCCTGTCACCGATCCTGGGATGGCTCGGCACCGCGGTCACCGGCTCGGACACCAGCTCCAACGCGCTGTTCGCGACGCTGCAGCAGACCGCGGGTCACAAGGCCGGCATCGACCCGACGCTGCTGGTCGCCGGCAACTCCGCCGGTGGTGTGGTCGGCAAGATGATCAGCCCGCAGAACCTCACCATCGCCGCCGTCGCCGTGGGCCTGGTCGGCCGCGAGTCGGACATCCTCCGCAAGGTCATCCTGTGGTCGATCGGCCTGCTGGTGATCGTCTGCCTGCTGGTCGGCCTTCAGTCGACCGTGCTTGCATGGATGCTGCCATGACCTCAGCACCGCGCGTCGCGCTCTTCGCCACCTGTTTCAACGACACGGTCTGGCCGGAGACGCCGCGCGCGACGGTGACGCTGCTGGAACGCCTCGGTGTCACGGTGGACTTCCCGGTCGAGCAGACCTGCTGCGGCCAGATGTTCACCAACACCGGGTATGTCGACGAGGCGCTGCCGCTGGTCCGATCCTTCCTCGAGGTGTTCGGGTCGTATGACGCGGTCGTGGCGCCGTCGGGGTCCTGCACCGGGTCGGTCCGCGAGCAGCACGCGTGGATCGCCCGGCGGTGCGGTGACGAGGGACTCGCCCGCGAGGTGGAGCAGTTCGCACCCCGGGTCCACGAGTTGTCCGAATACCTCGTCGACGTGCTCGGTGTGACCGACGTCGGGGCCTATTTCCCGCACCGCGTCACCTACCACCCGACCTGTCACTCACTGCGCATGCTGCACGTGGGGGACCGGCCGCTCCAGTTGCTGCGGGCGGTCCGCGGCATCGACCTCGTCGAACTGCCCGGCGCCAACGAATGCTGTGGATTCGGAGGGACGTTCGCGATGAAGAACGCAGACATCTCCGTGGCGATGGGCTCCGACAAGGCACGGCACATCCGCGAGACCGGCGCCGAAGTCGTCGTCGCAGGGGACAACTCCTGTCTCGCCCACATCGGCGGACTGCTCGACCGCAGTCGCTCGGGCGTCCGCTCCTTGCACCTGGCGCAGATCCTGGCATCGACCGAGGAGGACCCGGCATGAGTAACCCCGTCGGCACGACCACCCCGACATACCTCGGTATGCCGAAGTTCCCGAAGCTCGCGGCTCCCGAGCTGCGCAATCCGGTGCTGCGGCACAACCTGCAGATGGCGACGCACACCATCCGCGACAAGCGGGCGCAGGTCGTCGGCGAGGTCGACAACTGGGAGGAGCTGCGGGTCGACGGCGCCCGCAGCAAGGACGCCGCGCTGAACAACCTGGACCACCACCTGGAGGAGCTGGAGCGCAACCTGCAGGCTGCCGGCGCCACCGTGCACTGGGCGCGCGATGCCGACGAGGCGTGCTCCATCGTTGTCGAACTTGTCCAGGAATCCCTCGGGGCCCCCGCGAAGTATTCGGAGGAGCGCAGCGGGGGAGAAACTTCGTGGGGTGGGGGTGAGGTCGTCAAGGTCAAGTCGATGGCCACCCAGGAGATCGAGCTCAACGAGGCGCTCGAGGCCGCCGGCATCGACGCGTGGGAGACCGACCTCGCCGAGCTGATCGTGCAACTCGGTCACGACCGTCCGTCGCACATCCTGGTGCCGGCGATCCACCGCAACCGCAGTCAGATCCGCGAGATCTTCGCCCGAGAGATGGGCAAGGTCGGGCGGCCCGCGCCGGACGACATGACCGACGAGCCGGCCCAGCTCGCCGAGGCCGCCCGCAAGCACCTGCGGGAGAAGTTCCTGCGCGCGAAGGTGGCAATCTCCGGCGCGAACTTCGCCGTCGCCGACACCGGGACCCTCGTCGTGCTGGAGTCCGAAGGCAACGGCCGGATGTGCCTGACCCTGCCAGAGACGCTGATCAGCGTGGTCGGCATCGAGAAGGTCGTGCCGACCTGGGACGACCTCGGCACCTTCATGCAATTGCTGCCCCGGTCCAGCACGGGCGAGCGGATGAACCCCTACACGACGATGTGGACCGGCGCGACGCCCGAGGACGGCCCGCAGAACGTGCACGTGGTGCTGCTCGACAACGGCCGCACCCACGTCCTGGAGGACGAACTCGGCCGCCAGGCGCTGCGCTGCATCCGCTGCTCGGCGTGCCTGAACGTCTGCCCCGTCTACGAACGCGCCGGCGGGCACGCCTACGGGTCGGTCTATCCCGGCCCGATCGGCGCCGTCCTGACCCCGCAACTGCGCGGGACCACGAGCGAGATCGACCAGTCGCTGCCCTATGCCTCGAGCCTGTGCGGCGCCTGCTTCGAGGCGTGCCCGGTGCGGATCGACATACCGCGGATGCTCGTCGAGCTGCGCAGCCAGGTCGTCGACGAGCACCGCGGCGGTGTGCCCTCCGCCGAAGCGGCCGGGATGCGTGCAGCATCCTGGATCTTCGGCAGCCACAAGCGGTTGGAGGGCGTGCAGGCCGGTGCCGCCGCGGCCGGCCGGCTGCTCGGCAAGAAGACCTCCATCAGCCAGTTGCCCTGGCCGGCATCCGCCTGGACGCAGGCGCGCAACGCACCCGTCCCCGCGAAGGAGTCGTTCCGCTCCTGGTGGCGACGCACCCACGACGAGGAGTCGACATGACAGGCGCACGCGAGGAGATCCTCGGCCGGATCCGGCACGCGCTCGACGAGACCGGCGCGCGGCAGGCCGACACCCCACCCGATCCCGGTCGTATCGCGCCCCGGTCGCCCGCCGGCCCGGAGCAGCACGAGGCGATGGTGCAGCGCTTCGTGGAGGTGACCGCGGACTATCGCGCCGTCGTGCAGCGGTGCACCCCGGAGGACATCGCCGCGCACGTCGCCGCGGCGCTGCGCACGAATGACGCCGAGCGGGTCGTCATACCGCCCGGACTGGACCAGGACTGGCTGCGCGACGTCGATGCCGAGGTGGTCGCCGACGACGGACTCGACACCGCCGACCTCGACCGGTGCGACGCCGTCCTCACCGCCGCAGCGGTGGCGATCGCCGAGACCGGCACCATCGTGCTCGACCACACGGCCGACCAGGGCCGGCGCGCGCTGACGCTCGTGCCGGACGTGCACGTGTGCGTCGTGTCCGAGAGCCAGGTGACCGCGGACGTCCCGGGCGCCATACGGCTGCTGCGGCCGGCGATCGACGCCCACCGGGCGCTGACCTGGATCAGCGGCCCGAGCGCCACCAGCGACATCGAGCTGAACCGGATCGAGGGAGTCCACGGTCCGCGTCACCTGCACGTGGTGGTCGTCGCGGACTGAGCAGCGGGCGGGGGCGTCACCGGTGGGCGATCTGGCGTGCCAGGTGACCGGCGGGTAACTTTGGTCCCCGGACGACCCCCGATCGGCGAGCCGAGGAGATGCGATGCCCTTGCAGGATCACTACGACGTGCTGGTGGTGGGGGCGGGCCTGTCCGGCATCGACGCCGGTTACCGCATCCAGACCATGTGTCCCGGCACCGACTACGCGATCCTGGAAGCCCGCGAGAGCCTCGGCGGCACGTGGGACCTGTTCCGCTATCCCGGGATCCGCTCCGACTCGGACATGTTCACCCTCGGCTTCCCGTTCGAGCCGTGGACCGGTGAGAAGTCGATCGCCGACGGCGCCGACATCCTGGCCTATCTGAAGAACACCGCGGCCAAGTACGGCATCGACGAGCGGATCGTCTACTCCACCAGGGTCACCGCCGCCGACTGGTCGAGCCAGGACACCCGCTGGACGGTCACCGTCACCACCCCCGACGGCGAGCGCGAGGTCACCGCCGACTTCTTCTACCTCTGCTCCGGCTACTACAACTACGAACAGGGTTACCGGCCGGACTTCCCCGGCATCGAGGACTTCCCCGGCGAGGTCATCCACCCGCAGTTCTGGCCGGCCGACGGCCTGGACGTCGAGGGCAAGCGGGTCACCGTCATCGGCTCGGGGGCGACCGCGATGACTCTCGTGCCGGCCCTCGCCCGGAAGGGCGCGGCCGTCACGATGCTGCAGCGTTCGCCCACCTACGTCATCAGCCTCCCGTCCCGGGACGCGTTCGCCCACACGCTGCGCAAGCTGCTGCCCGGCAAGCAGGCGTATGCCGCCACGCGGCTGAAGAACGCCGCCACCTCGGTGGGGTTCTACGAGTTCTGCCGCCGGGCCCCCGGCCTGGCGACCAAGGTGCTGCGCGGCGGTGTCGCGCGCCAGCTCAAGGACAGCGGCGTCGACATGGCCGCCTTCACCCCCCGCTACAACCCGTGGGACGAACGCTTGTGCGTCGTGCCCGACTCCGACCTCTTCACGGCGATCCGGCAGCACGACGTGGAGGTCGTCACCGACACGGTCGAGCGCATCGAGACCGACGGCATCCGCACCGGCTCGGGCCGCAGCATCCCCGCCGACGTCATCGTGACCGCGACCGGGCTCAACGTGCAGCTCGCCGGCGGTGCGACGGTGCGGGTCGACGGGCAGGAGTGCGACCCAGGCAGCCGCTACATCTACCAGGGGCTGATGTTGGAAGGCGTGCCCAACGCGGCGATCTGCATCGGTTACACGAACGCCTCCTGGACGTTGCGCGCCGACCTGTCGGCGAAGTTCTTCTGCCGGTTCGTCAATCACGTCCGGCAGCAGGGGCACGCCTACGGCTACCCGACCGTCGAGCGCGAGATGCCGACGTCGCCGGCACTGGACCTGGCGGCCGGTTACATCCAGCGGTCCATCGCGACGTTGCCCAAGCAGGGCGACCGCAAACCGTGGTTCCTGCGGCAGAACTACTTCGCCGACCGGCGGGACGCCCGGCGGGCCGACGTGACCGACGACATGACGTTCGTGCGACCCGGTGAGCGGCGTTCGCCGAACGACGACGTGCACCGTGCCGGTGCCGCCGTCGGGAGCGTCGCCTGATGACGGCACATCACGCATGAGGATCGCGCTCGCGTCATACCGCAGCAAGCAGCACTCGGGTGGCCAGGGCGTCTACGTGCGCAACCTGTCCCGTGAGCTCGTCGCGCTCGGTCACGACGTCGAGGTCTTCAGCGGCCCGCCCTACCCGAAGCTCGACGACGGCGTGCGGCTGACACCGGTGCCCAGCCTTGACCTCTACCGCGCGGATGACCCGTTCCGGCGGCCGGCGCTGCGCGAATTCCATTCTGCGGTGGACGTTCTCGAGTTCGCGACGATGTGCACCGCCGGCTTCCCGGAGCCGCGGACATTCGGCATGCGCCTGTCGCGGCTGCTGCGCGGCCGGGTCGACGACTTCGACATCCTGCACGACAACCAGACGCTCGCACCCGGGCTGTTGGCACTCGAGCGCCGCGGCCTTCCGTTGCTGACGACGATCCACCACCCGATCAGCCGTGACCGGCGCCTGGAGCTGGACGCGGCGACCGGCTGGGACCGGATCACCAAACGCCGGTGGTACGGCTTCGTGCAGATGCAGCGCCGCGTGGCGCGGCGCAGCGAGCACATCCTGACGGTGTCGCGGGTGTCCGCCCGGGATATCGCGGCCGACTTCGGGGTGCCGCGCGACCGGATGCGCGTCGTCCCGGTCGGTGTCGACGTCGACCGCTTCCGCCCGCGCGAGACACCGCGGGTGCCCGGGCGCATCGTGGCGATCGTCAGCGCCGACGTGCCGTTGAAGGGTATGCCGGTGCTCGTCGATGCACTGGCCGCGCTGCCGCACGATGCGTGGAGCGAACTCGTCGTGGTCGGCACACCGTCCGAGGCGACCGGCAAACGGCTCGCCGACGCCGGGCTGGTCGACCGGGTGACGTTCCGCAGTGGATTGACCGACGAGGAGCTGGCGCAACTCGTCGCGTCGGCCTCGCTGCAGGTCATCCCCTCGCGCTACGAAGGCTTCTCGATCCCGGCCGTCGAGGCGATGGCGTGCGGCACGCCGGTGGTGGCGTCCGGCGTGGGAGCGCTGCCCGACCTGTTGGCCGACGGGGTCGGCCGCCTGGTGCCGGCCGGGGATCCGGCGGCGCTGGCGGCGGCGATCGAGCAGGTGCTCGACTCACCGGCGGAAGCCGCCCGGATGGGAGCGGCCGGCCGGACCCGGGCGGTCGAGACTTACAGTTGGCGCGCGGTCGCCCGGGCCACGGCTGAGGTCTACGCCGAGGTGATCGCCGCGAGCGGGCGCACGACGCCCGCGGAAGTCGCGCCATCCGAGGCGCGGAACTACGAGGAGCCACCACGATGATCACGATGGACTTCGACTCCGCCTTCCCGGTCTCTCCGGGGATGAGCGTGCTCGACGTCGGCGCCGGACAGGGTCGACACTCCTTCGAGGTGCTGCGCCGCGGTGCCGTGGTGACCGCGTTCGACCAGTCCGAGTCGGACCTGGCCGACATCAAGACGATGTTCGGCGCGATGGAGCTGGAGGGCGAGGTGCCCGAGGGTGCGTCCGGCACGGTCCTGCACGGTGACGCGCGCTCGATGCCGTTCGAGGACAACACCTTCGACCGGGTCATCGCCTCGGAGATCCTCGAGCACGTGCACGAGGACGAGCAGGTCATGGCGGAGATCTTCCGGGTGGTCAAGCCCGGTGGGCTGGTGGCCGTCTCGGTGCCCCGCAGCTGGCCGGAGAAGATCTGCTGGAAGCTGTCGGACTCCTACCACGAGGTGGAGGGCGGGCACATCCGCATCTACCGCGCCTCCGAACTCGTCGCCAAACTGCGGCGGGCGGGCCTCGCGCCATACAAACAACATCACGCGCACGCGCTGCACGCGCCCTACTGGTGGCTGAAGTGCGCCGTCGGCCCGGACAACGACACCAACCCGGCGGTCAAGGCCTATCACCGGCTGCTGGTGTGGGACATGATGAAGGCGCCGTTCGTGACACGGGCCGCCGAGAACGCCCTCAATCCGTTCGCGGGCAAGAGCTTCGTGGCCTACCTGCGGAAGCCGGAGCAGGCGTGACGGTGATGCGACGGCTCGGCGCGCTGGCCGTCCCCGGCGTGCTGACCGCCGAAGAGTGTGCTGCCACAGCGCAATTCGTGCTGCGGCAGCAGCGCTCCAGTGGCGCGATCTTCTGGTATGACGGCAGCCACCTGGATCCCTGGGACCACGTCGAGGCGGCGATGGGGCTGACCGTGGCCGGGCACTGGTCCGCGGCCTGGCGCGCCCTGGAGTGGTCGGCGGCCACCCAGCGCAAGGACGGCTCGTGGCCGATGGTGCTGCGTGACGGCGGCATCGAGGACGCCGGCTCCGACACCAACCAGTGCGCGTACTTCGCGGTCGGCGTGTGGCACTACTACCTGGTCACCGGCCGCACCGACGGCCTCGCGCGGCTGTGGCCGACGGTGGAGGCCGCGATCAACTTCGTGATCCGGGCGCAGCACCCCGGCGGGCAGCTGGGCTGGGCGGTCGGCACCGACGGCGGGGTGGCCGACTTCGCGCTGCTGACCGGCAGCGCGAGCGCGCTGCAGTCGATCGAGTGCGCCTGCCTCATCGCCGCGACTCTCGGTCACGACCGGCCCCGCTGGCGGTGGGCCGGCAATCGGCTCGCCGAGGCGCTGCGCGAGCGCCCGGAGTCCTTCGCCGACCGGTCGCGGTTCTCGATGGACTGGTACTACCCGGTGCTCGCCGGTGCGGTGCGCGGACCGGCGGCGATCGCCCGCATCGACGCGGGCTGGGCCGATTTCGTCCGGCCGGGTCACGGCGCGCGATGCGTCAGCGACCAGCCGTGGGTGACCTCCGCCGAGTCGGCGGAGCTGGTCGCCGCGCTCGACGCGATGGGGGACACCGACCGTGCGCTGGCCGTGCTCGCCGACCTGCAGGGTCTGCGCGACCGGGAGACCGGCGGCTACTGGACCGGCCGGAACCTGCCCGACATGGTGCTCTGGCCCCGGGAGCAGACGTCCTGGACGGCGGCGGCCGTGCTGCTGGCCGCCGACGCGGTCACCCGGACGACCGGTGGCGCCGGGCTGTGGCGGGACGCCGGCTGGCCGGGTGACGAGTCCGTCACGCCGGCACCGCTGCCCAGTGACGAGGCGGTCGGCTGATGCCGGTGCCCACTGAGCTCGCCGCGACCGTCGCCGCCACCACCGGATTCCTGCCGGTCGACGAGGGCGAGGCGCTGTACCACGCCGCGTTGCACGCCCGCTCCGGCAGCTGGCTGGAGATCGGCACCTATTGCGGCAAGTCGACGCTGCTGCTCGGCGCCGCAGCACGGTCCCGCGACGCCCGGCTGGTCACCGTGGACCACCACCACGGATCCGAGGAGAACCAGCCGGGCTGGGAATGGCACGACACCACCCTGGTGGACCCGCGCAGCGGCCTGCTCGACACGCTGCCGCACTTCCGACCGGTGCTCGACGCGCTCGCCGACGTGTGCTCCGCGGTCGTCGCCCGCACCGAAGTCGTTGCCCAGTGGTGGAATTCGCCGATCGAACTACTGTTCCTGGACGGCAACCACACCGAGCGGACCGCACAGCACGACTACCGGGCCTTCGCGCGTCACCTGACGCCCGGCGGCCTGCTGCTGGTGCACGACGTCTTTCCCGATCCCGCCGACGGCGGCCAGGCGCCCTGGCGCGTCGTGCAAGCGGCGCTCTCCGACGGCTTCACCGAGGTGTCGCAGCACGGATCGCTGCGGGTGCTGTCCGCGCCTGGTGCAGGCGATTGACGAGCTCGGCGACTGACGCCGTTGGTCGTGACTGACGCCGTTGCAGCGGCGTCACTCGCTGTTTCGAGCGTCAGTCGGTGAGAATGCCGGCATGTCCCTGGTTCGCGTCGGTATGACGCTGTTGCTGCTCGGCGCCGTCGCCTCGTGTGGCACGAGCGCCACCGGGAGCGGTCCGGCGCCGTCCTCCGCCGCGGCGTCGGTGACGATGTCCCGGTCCGCTGGCGCCAGCACGACGCAAAGCGTTGCGCCGCGGCCGAGTTCGAACAACGCCACGCCTCCGCCATACATCGGCCGGGTGGTGTGGGTACGTCTGCCGAGCGGGGCGAGTCTGCAGGTCCATCCGACACCGCACGGGCGGGTCGCCCAGGGCGAGGATGCGGAGCAGGAGGCCTGGCGGGAAGTGCTGCGGAAGGCTCCCGACGCCGGAAGCCCAGGGATGCGAGCGCAATTCAACTGTCACTGGGTCTTCGCCCGACTCGCCCGCCCGAACAAGCCCAGTTGGAACCTCGAGCCCTGGCGCCCCGTCGTCTCGGCGCAGCGAATGTATGACGCCGGCTGCAACCCCGGCGGTCCGGAGAGCTGACGCCGACTGCGCCGGCTACTCCTGGTCGGGGTTGGCCTGCTTGGCCTCTTCCTCGGCGATCTGCGCACGCACCTCGTCCATCGGCAGCTTGCGGGCCTGGTCGATCAGCGAGTTGAGTTCCGGTCCGGGCAGGGCGCCGGCCTGCGCGAAGACACGGATGCCGTCGCGGAAGATCATCAGCGTCGGGATCGAGGTGATCTGCAGGGCCTGGCTCAGCGCCGGTTCCGCGTCCGTGTCGACCTTGCCGAAGGTGATGTCCGGGTGCTCCTTCGAAGCATCCTCGAAGATCGGCGCAAACATCTTGCACGGGCCGCACCAGTCGGCCCAGAAGTCCACCAGCACGATGCCGTCGGACTGCACCTCGTCGGTGAAGGTGTCGGTCGTGAGGGTCTTGGTTGCCATTGCGGTGCTCCTTGGTCGGTCCTCGGTGAAGGCTGCCGACATTCGGTGTCGGCCGCGGTCTCGGTCCGCAGCGGATCGGCCGCCCTCCTCAGTGCCAACGAGCGGACGCCGCGGATCCTTCCGCGGCCGACGAACCGGACGGCCACATCACAAGATGCCAATCTCGTAGATCGAGACGACCGAGATCGCGTTTGGCAAACCGGTCCGTCCCATGTTCTGCTGATGGCATGTCTTCGCACGTCACGCCGCTCATGCGCATCGCCGACCGGCGACGTATGACGCCGTGGCATGTCTGCCGCTCCTGAGCCGACCGTCGTTCAGCTCGCCGCAGACCACCAGCGCCCCACGGCGGCGCGACCTTCCCTTTTCCACGGAGACTTCGATGACAACTGCTTCACCCGGCGTCCGGGATTTCACCAGTGACCAACTGGTCCGCATGGCAAAGCTTTTCGCGCACGAAGCCGGAGTGACCAGCACGATCGAGCGCACCGGTGCCGAGCGGCAACGACACCAGCTGACCAAGACACCCCACCTCGAGGTCTGGGTGATGACCTGGCCGCCCGGGGCGTCGACCGGGTGGCACGACCATGGCGTCGCCGCCGGTGCGATGGTCGTCGTGGAGGGTGAGCTCATCGACCGGCAGTGGAAGGGCGGCACCGAGCACTGGTCGGAACTGTCCGAGGGTGACGAGAAGTCGATCGGCCCGCGCACCGCGCACAACCTGACCAATGTCGGCGATGGCTATGCGGTCACCATCCACGCGTATTCGCCGGGACTGACCGAGATGACGCCATACGCCTGGGAGAACGGCCAGCCGGTCGCGATCGACGCCGGCGCCTGACCACCGCGGAAGCGGCCCGGTTGGGAGGATGTCGGTCATGAGCGCCGACCGGACCGAGGACGTCAGCAGCGCACCGTCACCATCGGAGTTCCGCCGACGGCTGGTCCCGATGCGCGGCCGGGACCCGCGCGAGGGCGAGCGGGCGTCCACGCCGCTGGAGTTGCTCTTCGACCTCATCTTCGTGGTGGCCGTGGGTATGTCGGCGGCGCAACTGGCCGACATGGCGGCGGAGGGACATATCGCCAAGGGGGTTTTCGCCTTCCTCTTCGCGATGTTCGCCATCTGCGTGGCGTGGATCAGCTTCAGTTGGTTCGCGTCGTCGTTCGACACCGATGACTGGCTCTACCGGACCCTGACGATGCTGACCATGGTCGGCGTGGTGGTCTTCGCGCTCGGCCTGCCGCCGATGTTCCACTCCGTCGATGCCGGTCACCACGTCGACACCCGGCTGATGGTCATCGGGTACATCGTGATGCGCGTCCCACTCGCCGCACAGTGGTGGCGGGCCTCACGGCAATCCGGGCGCTACCGGCTGGTCGCGCTGCGCAACATCCGGTGGATGCTGGTGGTGCAGGCCGGCTGGGTGGTCTTCGGATTCGTCCCGATGACGCTCGCGGTCACCGTGGTGATCGGCGTCCTCCTCGGGGCGTGCGAGCTGCTGATCCCGGTCCTCGCGCAGGGCGGCGCCAACGGCACCCCGTGGCACCCGGACCACATCGCCGACCGGTACAGCGCCTTCGCGATCATCACCCTCGGTGAGGGGATCGTGGGCACCATCGGCTCCTCGCAGGGTCTGCTGGGAGGGGCGGCCGGTGAGGCGTGGAGCTGGAACGCTGTCGCTGTGGTCATCACCGGCATCGGGCTGACCTTCGGCATGTGGTGGGTCTACTTCATGATGCCGTTCGGGGTCTGCCTGCAGTATCGGCCGACCTACGGCTACTTCTTCGGCTACGGCCACATCCTCGCGTTCGTCGGGGTCGCCGGCGCCGGCGCCGGGCTGCACATCCTCGGCCTCTACCTGGACGGCGGATCCGCGCTGACCGAGACTGCCGCCGTCACGCTGCTGGCGTTCCCGGTGGCGCTCTACCTCGCGACGATCTACACGTTGCACGACGTGCTGATCGGCCGCTTCGACCCGCTGCACCTGATCAACCTGGCGCTCACCGTCGGTCTGCTGGCCGGCGCGATCGTCCTGTCCGCGGTCGGGGCGCCCATCTCGATCTGCCTGCTGCTGATCATGGCGGCGCCGTTCGTGACGATCATCGCCTACGAGGCGGGCGCGCACCGGTGGCAGGCGGCGCAACTGGCACGTCTGGCCGCGGGGCAAAGAGTGCCGCACTAGGCTCTCTACTCATGAGTAGCACCATCGACGTGACGGTGGCCGACGGCATCGCCGACGTGCGACTGGACCGCCCGGACAAGCTCAACGGCCTGACCCTGCCGATGCTGCACGACCTCGCCGCGGCGGCGCGGGAACTACGCCGGGACAAGCAGATCCGCGCGGTCGTGTTGTCCGGTGCCGGTGACTCGTTCTGTGCCGGACTGGACTTCAAGGCGGTCACCCGCGACCCGAAACAGCTTCCGCTGGGCATGCTGCCGCGGCCCTGGCGGGGCACGAACGTCTTCCAGGAGGCGTGCTGGGCCTGGCGCCGTGTGCCGGTGCCGGTGATCGCTGCCGTGCACGGGCACTGCTACGGCGGGGGGCTGCAGATCGCTCTCGGCGCCGACCTGCGGGTCACCGCCCCCGACGCCAAATGGTCTGTGCTGGAAGGAAAATGGGGCTTGATCCCAGACATGAGCGGTGTGCGCACGCTGTCCGAACTGGTCGGCATCGAGACCGCGAAGCGGCTCACCATGACCGCCGAGATCATCACCGGCGAGGATGCCGCCCGCATCGGGCTGGTCGGTCAGGTCGACCCGCAGCCGTATGACGCCGCGCGTGCTCTCGCCGAGGCACTCGCGCAGCGGTCGCCGGACGCGCTGGTCGCCGCGAAGCGGCTGTTCGACCGCAGGTGGCGGTCCTCCCCGCGCCATACCTTCGCGAGGGAGCGGTGGGAGCAGACGAAACTGTTGCTGGGCAACAACTTCCGGATCGCGCGCGCCGCCGGGCTCACGCGCGAGACACCGGCCTTCCAGAACCGCCGCTAGGGCGTCAACCACAACATGCGACGCACCTCCGGCCACGCCAACCGGCCGAGCTCCCGGTTGGTGCCCTCGGTGCCGCCGCGACGCATGGATTGCCCTGCCACCACCGGTGATTCGCCGGGGAGCAGGGTGCGGTGACCGGCCGTCTCCAGCGTGACGGACGTGGTGGCCAGCGCATGGTGCGTCCGCCGGGCGGCGATGCGCGCGGCGAAGTCCATCGACGGCCAGACCTGGTCGTCACCGCCGGCGACGAGTAGCAGTTCACCGATCCGCTCGACCGGGATCTGCGCTGCCGCAACGGCTTCCGGGTCGGCAGCCGCCAGGCTCCGGCGGTACATGCCGACGTATGCCGGCGGATCGGCGTCGGGCCGCCAGGTGGTGTCGAACGGCACCGCAGGCACCGGGCGACCGTCACGGGTCCAGTGCGACAGCTGCGAGCCGTCCGGATCGACGAAGCTCCACGCCACCGGGCTCGGAGCGAATCCGATGCAGGCGTCGACCCTTTCGTCATACGACGCGATGAGCAGGGCCGCCTCGGCACCGAAGGACATCCCGGAGACGACCAGCCGGTCACACGCGCCGGCGATCCGGTCCAGCGCGCGGGAGAAGGTCTCCAGCGGCACGAGCCGAGGGCCGGCCGGCTGGCCGGGCCCGCCGAACCAGCGGATCGACATCGCCAGCGCACCATGTGCGGCCAGCACCCGGGCGCGTTCGGCGTCGATGCGGCCACTCGAGCCGCCGACGGTGAGTACGCCCGTCCCACAGTGCTCTTCGGGTATGACGAGCAGGCCCTCCGGGTCGATCAGCGTTTCCTCCCGCATGGTGGGAGCCTAGTGCGGTGGACCGGAGACAGCGGTTGCGCGGGCGGCTGTGCGGGCGAGCACTCCGGCGACGAGGCTGGCGACGGCGAGCAGGCACAGGCCCAGGACCACGTCCCGCTCCGGCCAGCGGTCGACCAGCACCGCGACGGCCGTCGGCACGCAGAAACCGACATACGTGAGCGAGTAGAAGACGGCGTTGGTCATCGCCAACTCCGTTGCGGGAGAGGATCGTTCGACGCGGGTCAGGCCACCGACCAGGTTCATCCCGTACCCCGCGCCGAGCACCACCGAGGCCATGACCACCAGCGCCACCGAGGGGTATGTTACGACGAGCGCGGTGAGCAGGACGCCGGCGACCGTGGCGAGCATCCCCAGCACGGTGACCTGGCCGGGCCGACGCGACTCGAGCCGGCGGGCTGGCTGCTGGACCAGGACCCCGGTGCCCAGCGTCAGGCCGCAGACGGTGCCGGTGAAGGCCAGCGGCGCGCCCGCGATCTGCCGGGCGATCAACGTCGGCAGGATGACCATGCTGATCGCCGGGCAGGCGAACACCCACGGCGCCATCGGTCCGATGCGGGCCCAGAAGTGCCGGCTGAGCGCGTAGTGCCGCACGTCGCCGCCCGGGGCCGCGACGGCGCTGCCTTGCGCGGCTCCTCGGCGCCCGCGCACCTGGGGGGCGTTCCAGACCAGCACGGCCGCGACCATGGTCAGCGCGATGTGCACGGCATACGGCAGCACCTTCGGCGCCGGCAGCCATTGCGCCATGAAGCCGACGAGGAAGGCGCCGCCGCCGAACCCGGCGGACAGGGCGATGGCCGCGCGACGCGCGCCCGTCCCGACGGGTGCGTCGGTGGACAGTTCCTTCACCCAGGTGGTGCCGTGTGCCATCGCGGCGCCGGTGCACACGCCGTACAGGACGCGGCCGATGAACAGTGGCACCGGGGCAGACTCGCCGACCGCCAGCAGCAGCGAGGACAGCGCGGTCAGCACCATCACCGGACGCATCACCCGGCGGTGCCCGAAACGGCCGCCGAGTTCGGCGGAGATCAGCAGCGCCGGCACCAGGCCGAGGACGTATGCCGCGAACATCGCGGTGACCAGCGTCTGCGAGTAGTGATCGGTGGCGCGATAGACCAGCAGCAGCGGGGTGAACTGGTTGGCGCCCCAGCCGACGACGAACATGGCGAACGCGACGCGGAGCCAGCCGGGGAGACGCATGGCGTCAAGGATGGCAGCGCGTGGTCGGGCCAGCGGCGCCGCACCGGGGTGACTTGGCACACTGCAGTCATGAACTTCTATTCGGCATACGACCAGGGCTTCGCGCGCATCGCGGCGTGCACCGTCCCGACCGCGATCGCCGATCCAGAGGCCAACGCCGCGATGATCATCGACCAGATCCGCGCGTGCGACACCGACTCCGTTGCGGTGGCGGTGTTTCCCGAGATGAGCCTGACCGGCTACGCGATCGACGACCTGGTGATGCAGGACGCGGTGCTCGATGCGGTCGAGCGTGCGATCGGTGACATCGCGGAAGCGACGGCGGACGTGCTGCCGGTCGTGGTCGTCGGTGCACCATTGCGCAAGGGATTGCGCCTCTACAACTGCGCGGTGGTGATCCATCGGGGAGCCGTCCTGGGCGTCGCGCCGAAGAGCTACCTGCCCAACTACCGGGAGTTCTACGACAAGCGCTACTTCGCGCCGGGTGACGACCAGCGTGGTGCGTCGATCAGGCTCGGTGACGCGGCCGGCGGTGCCTGCGTGCCCTTCGGGCCGGACCTGATCTTCAGCGCCGAGGACGTGCCGTCGCTGACCGTGCACGTCGAGGTCTGCGAAGACATGTGGGTGCCGATCCCGCCGTCGTCGGTCGCCGCCCTGGCCGGCGCCAACGTGCTGGTGAACATCTCCGGCAGCCCGATCACCGTCGGACGTGCCGCGGACCGGCGGGCCCTGGCGATGGCGCAGAGCGCGAGATGCCTGGCGGCATACGTGTATGCCGCCTCGGGTGTCGGCGAGTCCACCACCGACCTGTCCTGGGACGGGATGACGATGATCCACGAGTGCGGTGCGCTGCTCGGCCAGGGGGAGCGCTTCCCGCAGTCGGCGACCCGGACCGTCGCCGACGTGGATCTGGACCGCATCCGCCAGGAGCGGCTGCGCGACGGCTCCATCGCCGACAACGCGCGGACCTTCCGGGAGTCCGGGGAGTTCCGGCGGATCGGCTTCCGGCTCGACCCGCCGCGGGAGGACATCGGCCTACGGCGGACGCTGCAACGCTTCCCGTTCGTGCCCGACGACCCGGCGACGCTGGCGCAGGACTGCTACGAGGCCTACACGATCCAGGTCACCGCGCTGAAACAGCGGCTCGCCGCCATCGGCGGCCCGAAGATCGTCATCGGCGTCTCCGGCGGTCTGGACTCCACGCATGCGCTGCTGGTGGCGGCCCGTGCGATGGACGAACTGGGGCGTCCGCGCAGCGACATACTCGCCTACACCATGCCCGGCTTCGCCACCGGCAGTGCCAGCAAGTCGGCCGCGACCGAGCTGGCGCACGCGATGGGGGTGACCTTCGAGGAGCTCGACATCCGGCCGGCCGCCACCCAGATGCTGCGCGACCTGGGCCACCCGGCCGGTGACGGCGCGCCCGTCTACGACATCACCTTCGAGAACGTCCAGGCCGGGCTGCGCTACGACTACCTCTTCCGCATCGCGAACAAGGACGGCGGCATCGTCCTCGGCACCGGCGACCTGTCCGAGCTGGCGCTCGGCTGGTGCACGTATGGCGTCGGCGACCAGATGTCGCACTACAACGTCAACGCCGGCATCCCCAAGACGATGATCCAGCATCTGATCCGTTGGGTGATCGGCGCCGGGCACTTCGACGAGTCCGCGGCCGTGACGCTGCAGACCATCCTGGACGCGGAGATCAGTCCCGAGCTGGTGCCGGCCGGCGCCGACGAGAAGCCGCAGTCCACCGAGGACGCGATCGGCCCCTACGCCCTGCAGGACTTCAACCTGTTCCACACGCTGCGGCACGGCATGCGGCCCACCCGCATCGCGTTCCTGTCGTGGCACGCGTGGCACGATGCGGCGGCCGGTGACTGGCCCCCGGGCTACCCGCCGGAGCGGCGGACGGCATACGAGCTGCCGGAGATCCGCTCGTGGCTGGAGCTTTTCGTCCGGCGGTTCTTCGCGTTCAGCCAGTTCAAGCGGTCGGCGCTGCCCAACGGTCCGAAGGTCGTGGCCGGGGGTGCGCTGTCGCCGCGCGGTGACTGGCGCGCGCCCAGCGACGGCAATGCGGCGGCCTGGCTGCGCGACCTGGCCGAAGGTGTGCCGAAGGAGTAGCCGGGTGACCGCTTCGTCGCGCTCCCGGGTGTACCGAAGTCTCCCCAGGGTCGGGAAAGGTCCGGGTCTGGGCCGCGGGGCGTACCAAACTCTCCCCAGGGTCGGGAAAGGTCCGGGTCTGGGGCCGCGGGGTGTACCGAAGTCTCCCCAGGGTCGGGAAAGGTACGAGCCACGGCACGCCCGGCCGGCTCAGCCCTTCGCCCAGTCCAGGATCCGCCAGTGCTGGGAGCTGCCGTTGCGGACCAGGTAGTAGGTCCACGGCTCATGGGTGGGCTTGTTGCCCTTGGTCAGGCCCTTGACGTGCCGGAACGTCGACGTGGTGTCGACCACGACGCACTGCTTCCAGCCGCCAGCGGTGTCGCTGTCGCACTTGCGCCCGGTCGTGACCGGGCCGGTGCTGATGATCCGCAGCTCCTCGACCCGCGGACCATGCAGATCCCACCACGCCGCGTCGACGCCCTCCTTGTCGCCCACGACCATGGCCTTGGCGGTGGAATAGTCCCGTTCGTTCAGCGCGTGGGCGAAGGTGCGCACCACCTGGGCGGGAGCCGCGGACGTCGGCGGTATGGCGACGGTCGTGCGCGGTTTGCCCCACAACCACAGGCCGAACACGCCCAGCAGGACGAGGAACGCCAGGCACAGTCCGATGACGTTCTGTGCCCTGCGCATGGGTCGAGTATCCGTCGTCGACCCGGTCGCGTGAAGGGTCGTCTCGAATTACCGGTCGAATCCACATCATCTTGTGACCTGTCCGACGGCTCGTCCACAACCCCGACGCGCGGCCCTCGTCATCCACGTGGCGCCGGGCGCCGACCGCGATTGTCATCCCCGAGGGCTACCGTCGGAGCGTGAACAAGCCGGCCGCACTCCAGCTGCCCGACCGAAGGGCGGCACTCGGGCTCGGGCAGGTGCACCGATGACGAGGGACGACTTCTCGGTGCAGCTGCCCGACCGAAGGGCGGCACTCGGGCTCGGGGAGGTGCACCGATGACGAGGTACGAGTCCTCGGTGCACCTGCGCGGCGCCGAGTGGGTGCAACGGGTGACACCCGATCAACTCGCCGAGCGGATGGGCGAGCTGACCCTGGACCGCGCGGAGCTGTATGTCGACTCCGAACGGGTGCAGTCGATCAACACCGGCGATCAGGGCAGGCTGCTGCTGGCCACCGTCGAGGGCAACCGGGACCGGCCCTACACGGTGATGATCACCCGGATGCAGGACTTCGAGGGGGTGCCCGAATGGCACTCGCGGTGTTCCTGTCCGGTGGCGACCGAGTGCAAGCACGTCGCGGCGACGCTGCTGACGGCACGCGACCACCTGGGGGGTGGCGCGCCGCAACTGCCCGCGTGGCGCAAGTTCGTCCAGGAGCAGCTGGAGGAGCCGCGCATCGATCAGCACGACGACGGCGTGCGCCTCGCGCTGCGGGTGTCGGCCGGTCATGAGCTGCGCGGCCGGCGGCGCGTCACCCGCATCGCGCTGAGCCTGGCCCACCGCACCAAGGCCGAGCGGTGGTCCAAGCAGGCTTCCTGGGACGAGGTCGGACTCAACCGCATCCGCCGACGCTTCCATCTCGCACAGGCCGACGCGGTCACCGCGCTGCGCGACGTCACCGCCGGCCGCCGGCACGCCTGGTCGCTGGGCGCCCCACTGGTCCAGCTGGATGAGAGCAATGCCGGGGTATGGCCCGCGCTGCGCGAGTGCCTCGCCGCGGGAGTGGAGCTGCTGCCGGCATACAACGGCCACGGTGAGGTCCGCTTCGTGCCCGATCCGGTCCGGGTCGCCGCCGATTTCGGCGCTCGCGACGATGGCTCCTTGCGCGGGTCGGCGAGTGTCGTGGGCCTGGGCGAGCAGACCGGCGAGATCGTCGTCCTGGGCGACCCGGGCCACGGCATCGCCCGCGTCGGCCACGACGGCAGCATCGTGCTGGCAGCACTCGACGGCCCGCTGAGCTCGGCGTCACGGGCGTTGCTGCTCGACGGGCCGGTGGACGTGCCGGCGGAGGACGCGGAGGAGTTCCGCGACCTCTACTATCCGCGGCTGACCCGCCAGCTGCACCTGGTGGCCGGCGACGGATTGCCGGTGCCGGAGCCGATCCGGTTGCGGCTCACCCTCAGCGCGCCGGAGCCGCAGGCCATCCAGGTCTCGGCCGAGATGCTCTACGCCGGCAAGCACGCCAAGCCGGTCGCCCTCGACAGCTACGACTGCACCCGCGACCGCGCCGGCGAGCACGCGCTGGTGGCCCGGCTCGAGGAGACGCTGCGCGACCACGAGCTGATGGAGCTGGTCGGCGGGCTCGGCTGGTGGCCCGTGGGACGCAGCCTGCTGCGCGGGTGGCCGGCGGTGCGGTTCGCGGAGAGCCTGACCGAGTTGGAGGAGTTTGACGACCTCGACCTGGTCATCGACGGCGAGCTGCCGTCGTTCGAGGAGAGCACCGTGGCGCCGGTGATCCGCATCGGCGCCTCGGACTCCGAGGACACCGACTGGCTCGACCTGCACGTGACCGTCACCATCGACGGTGAGGAGGTGCCCTTCGCCGAGCTGTTCGCCGCGCTGGCGCGGGGCGACCAGGCCATGCTGCTGGCGTCCGGCACCTGGTTCAGTCTCGACCGGCCCGAGCTGCTGCAGCTCGAGCGGCTGATCGCCGAGGCGCGAGAGCTGTCCGACAAGCAGCGCGAGGGTTTCGCGCTCAACAGATTCCACGTCGGCTTGTGGGAGGAGCTCGAGCAGCTGGGCGTCATCGATCAGCAGAGCGAGCGATGGACCCGCCAGCTGGAGCGGGTGCGTGACCTCGACCGGTTCACCGCCCCGAGCATTCCGCGGTCGCTGCAGGCGACGTTGCGCTCCTATCAGCTGGACGGATTCACCTGGCTGGCCGCGCTGTGGGACTGCGCGCTGGGCGGCGTGCTGGCCGACGACATGGGTCTGGGCAAGACGCTGCAGACGTTGGCGCTGCTCGCGCGAGCCCGGGAGGAAGGCGAGCTGGACGTGCCGGTGCTCGTCGTCGCACCGAGTTCGGTGGTCGGCACCTGGGTGAGCGAGGCGGCCCGATTCGTGCCGGACCTGCGCGTGGTCGCCCTCAGCGAGACCGGCAAGCGCCGCGGCAGCACCGTCGCCGAGGCCATCGCGGGCGCCCATGTGGTGGTGACGTCATACGCGGTGCTGCGGCTGGACGCCGACCAGTTCGCCCAGACCCGCTGGAACGGTTTGGTGCTCGACGAGGCCCAGTGGGTCAAGAACCACACGTCCAAGACCTTCCAGGCGGCCAAGCGGATCGGTGCGCCGTTCACCCTCGCGATCACCGGCACTCCGCTGGAGAACTCGCTGATGGACCTGTGGTCGATGCTGGCGCTCGCAGCGCCCGGGCTCTATCCGCGCCCCGACCTGTTCAAGCAGCGCTACCGCAAGCCGATCGAGCGGGGCGAGTCTCCGGAGCTGCTCGACCAACTGCGCCGTCGCGTCCGGCCGCTCATGCTGCGTCGCACCAAGGAGCAGGTGGCCGGCGATCTGCCACCCAAGCAGGTGCAGCTGCTCGGGGTGGAGCTGACCGCCAAACACCGCCAGACCTACGAGCGGCACCTGCAACGTGAGCGGCAGCGGGTGCTCGGGCTGCTGGAGGACCCGGAGGGCAACCGCGTGGCGATCCTGGCCGCGCTGACCCGGCTGCGGCAGCTGGCCCTCGATCCGAGACTGGTCGACGAGGTGCCCAGCACCGAGAGCGAGATGTCCGCGAAACTGGCCCTGCTGGTCGAGCAGATCGGCGAGCTCGCAGCGGAAGGCCACCGCGCACTGGTCTTCAGTCAGTTCACCACGTTCCTGCGATTGGCGCGCGACGCCCTCGACAAGGCCGGCCTCGCCAGTTCCTACCTGGACGGTCGCACCCGCAAGCGGCAGCAGGTCATCGACGACTTCAAGAACGGCGACGACCCGGTCTTCCTGATCTCGTTGAAGGCCGGCGGTGTCGGCCTGACCCTCACCGAGGCCGACTACGTCTTCGTGCTCGACCCGTGGTGGAACCCCGCGACCGAGGCGCAGGCCATCGACCGCGTGCACCGCATCGGGCAGGACAGACCGGTCATGGTCTACCGGCTGGTCAGCGCCGGCACCATCGAGGAGAAGGTCGTCGCGCTGCAGGAGCGCAAGCGCGCGCTCTTCGAGAAGGTCGTGGACGGCGACGGCGGTGTCGGGGGCGCCATCACGCCCGACGACATCCGGGCGTTGCTGGAATGACGCTGTGGTTACTTGTCGGTAAGCATGTCTAGGGTGGGTGGCATGCGCACTCCTTTCGCTGCTCGCACCCGACGGCCCGCCCGCTCGTATGCCGCCGCCCGCTGCCTGGTCACCGGCGGCTGCTCCGGTCTCGGGCAGGCCCTGGTCCGGCTGTTGGTCGCCGACGGTGCCCGCGTCCTGGTCGGCGACGTGCACCAGAGTGCACCGGAGGGCTCGCTGCCCGAGGGCGTCGACTACGTGCGGCTCGACGTCAGCCGTGACGAGGACTGGGACGCGGCCCGCGCCTTCGTGGAGTCGACCTACGGCGGACTGGACCTGCTGGTCAACAATGCCGGCATCGCGGCCGGCGGTCGGATCGACGTTGCCGACATGGAGGAGTGGCGGCGCATCACCGACATCAACCTGCTCGGTGTCGCCCGCGGATGTCACACCTTCGTGCCGATGATGAAGCAGCAGAGCAGCGGACAGATCGTCAACACCGCGTCGCTCGCCGGGCTGGTCCACGCGCCCGCGATGGCGTCATACAACGCGGTCAAGGCGGGTGTGGTCGCGATCAGCGAGACGTTGCGGTCGGAGCTGGCGCCGTGGGGCATCGGTGTGTCGGTCATCTGCCCGTCGTTCTTTCGCACCAACCTGGCCGAGTCGTTCCACGGCAAGGACGTGGACATGGAGGCCAGCGGCACCGACATGATCACCAAGGCGCCGCGGTCGGCGGACCAGGTGGCGGCGGTCGCCTTCGCCGGCATGAAGGCCTGCAAGCACATCATCCTGACCGACCGTGACGGTCACATCGCGTATGCCGCCAAGCGCTACGCGCGACCGATCTACGATCGAGCCATGAACGCGGCCGGCCGTCAGGTCGGCAAGGGCCGGCCGGCCACACCGAAGATCGTCGAGAAGCTCCAGGCGCTGGGCACCAGGAAGAAGTGAGGTCTGAGATGAGTTCGGTCGCCATCATCGGCGGGCACGGCAAGGTCGCGATGCTGCTGGCGCGGCAGCTGGTCCGCGAGGGTCACCAGGTGCGATCGCTGTTCCGCAACGAGGACCACGCACCCGAGGTCGCCTCGACCGGCGCGACGCCCCTCGTGGCCGACGTGGAGCAACTCGACGTCGCCGCGCTGGGCGACCTGCTGAAGGGTGTCGACACCGTCGTCTGGTCGGCGGGCGCCGGCGGCGGCAACCCGGCGCGCACCTATGCGGTCGACCGCGACGCTGCGATCCGCAGCATGAACGCCACGGCAGAGCTCGGCATCGAGCGCTACGTCATGGTTTCGTACTTCGGTGCCTCGCCGGATCACGGTGTCCCCGAGGACGATTCGTTCTTCGCGTATGCCGAGGCCAAGGCCGCGGCCGACGAATATCTGCGCGGCACGGGCCTGCGGTGGACCATCGCTGCGCCCAGCCGGCTCACCGACGACGAGCCGACCGGACGCATCGAGGTCGGGGGTCAGGACGCGCTGGCGGCCGGTGCCGTCTCACGGGCCGACGTCGCGGCCGTGGTGGCCGCCCTGATCCCGGCGGACAACACCATCGGGGCGATGGTGCGGTTCAACAACGGCGGCACGCCGATCGCCGACGCCGTCGCCGCGTTGTAGGTCCGCCGCGGCTCACACCTCGAAGTAGGCGCCGGCCTTGATGTCCTCCAGCAACGTCGGGCCGGTGGGGACCCACCCCAGCAGCGACTGGGTCAGCTCGGAGCTGGTGGCGCCGTCCGCGCCGACGAACCGGCCGAGGAAGCCGAAGTGCGCCGGCGCGTCGTGCGGATCGACCGACACGACCGGCAATCCGAGCCCGGCGCCGATCGCTTCGGCGACGTCCTTCAGGGGCACGCCCACCTCCGCCGTGGCGTGCAGCCGCGCCCCGGCCGCGGCGCCCTCCAGACCGAGCCGCACGAGTCGCGCGGCATCTGAACGGTGCACCGCCGCCCATCGATTGGTCCCGTCGCCGACATACCCGGACACCCCGCGGTCGCGGGCTGTGGCGACCAGGTGGGCGATGAAGCCGTGGTCCCCGGCGCCGTGCACGGTGGGCGCGAACCGGGCCGCCACGGCGCGCACGCCCTGGTCGACGAACTCGAAGGCCCGGTTCTCGGCCCCGCCACGCAGGGAGTGCGGACCGACATGCGGGCTGGGGTCGTCCTCAGTGGCCGGCCGACCTTGAACCAGACCGGCCACGCCCGACGCGAAGACGAACGGTCGATCGCTGTCGACCAGCACCTCACCGATCGTCTCCACGGCCGTCCGCTCGGCAGCGGCGGAGCTCGCCGGATTGGCCCAATCATGTTTGTTGGCAAGGTGTATGACGCCGTCCGCTGCCTGCGCTCCGCGGCGCAGCGAATCCAGGTCGTCCAGATCGCCGCGCAACACCGTCACGCCTTTCGCGTGCAGCGCTGCGGCGGAGGTGTCGGAGCGGGCCAAGCCGGTCACCTCATGTCCTGCCTGCAGCAGGTCATCGACGGTGGCCGAGCCGATCCAGCCCGAGGCTCCGGTGACAAATACGCGCATGGCTGTGTCCTTTCTGGGAGAAGCAGCTGACATCGACGTGATGTCATGAACTGACATCAGCGACGCACACCTTGATGTCAGTAACTGTCATCGGTAACCTGCGGATATGGCGCGATGGCAACCCGGGGCACGGGAACGACTGCAGTCGGTCGCCCTGCGATTGTTCGCCGAGCGCGGGTTCGAGCAGACCACCGTCGCCGAGATCGCCGCAGCGGCCGAACTCACCGAGCGGACGTTCTTCCGTCACTTCGCCGACAAGCGCGAGGTGCTCTTCGCCGGGCAGGAGGACTTCCTGCAGCTGTTCACCGACCCCATCGAGGCGGCGCCGGCGGGCACCCCTGCGTATGAACTCGTCCGGCGTGCGCTGGAGGCGGCGGGTGAGTTCTTCCCGCTCGAGCGCCGGACGTTCGCCCGGACGCGTGCCGCGATCATCGGCGGTGAACCCGCGTTGCAGGAGCGTGAACTCGGCAAGCTGGCCAGCTTGAAGACGCGGCTCGGTGAACTGATGCGAGATCGCGGGATCGGCGAACCGACCGCGACACTCGCCGCCGAAGCCGGCGTGACGATCTTCCATCTGGCGTTCCAGCAGTGGATCGCCGACGGTGAGGAGCGCAGCATGGGTGAGCTGGCGCGGGAGCGGCTCGACGCGATGGCGGCCCTGGTGTCGGTCTGAGTCAGCTCCCGGAGCCCGCGGCGCGTTGACCGGGGGCGCCGCCGCCCTGGCTGCCGCCGTCCGGGCCGGGCGGTGTCTCGCCCTGGCCGCCGGTGCCCGGCTGTTGTGCGATGCGCGGCTCTCCTGCCGTGCCACCGCCCTCGACGTGGCGGAAGTTGCCCAGGCCGCCACCCGGTCGACCGCCGCCGGTGCCGGCCGGCACGGCGGCTGCCGCGGTGATCGCCCCGGCCGAGGACAGGCCGATCGCCATCGCCGCGACGACGGCCGTCTTCTTGCCCGACCAGCGCGGCCGGCGCAGCGCGGGGGCACTTGCCGGCGGCTGTTGCTGGCCCGGCGGCGGCGTCGGTCGTCCGGGAGTCTCTTGGGTCATGAACGGCGTCCTTCCAAGCTTCGGATCGGTTGTCGCGGATCAACGTCGCGGTGCCGGCTGTGGTCCTGCTTTGAAATGGCGCTCGGCGCGCTGGCAAAGCGCACCAGGTCTGCTGATCGTTCACGGCGGGCCCAGGTTGGCGCCACAGCAGTGCCACAAGCAGCGGCGCCACGGTTCTCGTCATGAATTCAGTGACCGCACCACTGCGGACCTCAGATCAGGCAGTCCGCAACGGCGCACCGGCCGATGCCGGTGCCGTCGTGGCCTCGGACCGCCTCTCCCGGATGTGGCGCGGACACGAGGAGGACCCGTCCTGGGCCCGTCCGTCGATGATCGTGCTTCTGGTCGCGACGGCGGTGCTGTACTTCTTCAATCTGACCGCGAGCGGGTGGGCGAACTCGTTCTATTCCGCTGCGGCGCAGGCAGGTTCGGTCGACTGGGAGGCCTTCTTCTTCGGGTCGTCGGACGCAGCGAACTCGATCACCGTGGACAAGCCACCCGCGGCGCTGTGGGTGATGGCGCTCTCGATCAGAGTCTTCGGCCTGAATTCGTTCGCCATCCTGATGCCGGAAGTGCTAATGGGTGTCGCGACGGTCGGACTGGTCTATTCGATGGTGCGGCGACACTTCGGCCCGGCGGCCGGGCTTCTCTCCGGTGCCGTGCTCGCGCTGACTCCGGTGGCAGCGTTGATGTTCCGGTTCAACAATCCCGACGCTCTGCTGGTCCTGCTGATGACGCTCGGTGCCTGGGCTACGTTGCGGGCGATCGAGCAGGGCTCGATCCGGTGGATGGCACTGGTCGGGGTGTTCCTCGGCTTCGGCTTCCTCACCAAGACGTTCCAGGTCTTCCTCGTCATACCGTTCTTCGCGATCGCGCATCTCGTCGCCGCTCGTGCCGGCCTGACACGTCGACTGCTCGGCCTCGTTGCCGGCCTCGGCGCGATGATCGCGGCTGCCGGGTGGTGGGTGCTGGTGGTGCAACTGGTCCCGGCCGGAGCGCGGCCGTACATCGGTGGCAGCCAGACGAATTCGTTCTGGGACCTCACGTTCGGCTACAACGGGTTCGGTCGCTTGAGTGGCAACGAGACCGGTTCGGTCGGTGGCGGTGGCCCGGGCGGTGCCGGCGGCGGAATGTGGGGCGACACGGGCATCACCCGGATGTTCGGATCGGAGGTCGGCAGTCAGGTCTCGTGGCTGCTTCCGGCAGCCCTGATCCTGCTCGGCGCCGGGATCGCCCTGCGGGGCAGGCGGCCACGGACCGACGCACGCCGGGCGGCATACCTCGTCTGGGGTGGCTGGCTGCTGGTCACCGGGCTGACCTTCTCGTTCATGGCGGGCATCTTCCATCAGTACTACACGGTCGCTCTGGCACCGGCGATCGCCGCCGTCGTCGGCATGGGCGCGCGGGAAGCCTGGGAGTGCCGGCACCAGGCGGTCGGGTCGATCACCCTTGCGACGGCGGCGGCCGCCGCTGCCACCGGGTCGTTCATCCTGCTCACCCGGGTGTCGGCCTACGGTGACTGGCTGCGGGTGTCGATCCTGGCGGTAGGTATGTCGTCCGCCTTCCTGCTGCTGGCCCTGAACTGGTTGCATCACAAGGTGATTCCCCTGGTGCTGGCCGGCGCGATCGCCGCCGGGTTGGCCGGGCCCGCGGCATACAGCTGGAGCACGGTGACCTCCGCACACACCGGATCGATCCCCACAGCAGGACCCAGCGTCGGTGGCATGGGCGGAGGTCCGGCTGCGCCCACGGCCGGCGGCGTGCCGGGTGGTCTCGCGGGCCGGAACGGCACGACCGGAGCGGCGCCCGGACAGGCTGCTGCCCCGGCGCAGACCAGGCGTGCGGGTGCAGGCGGAATGGGCGGACTCCTCGACGCAAGCACCCCGGGCACTGCGGTCGTCACCGCGCTGCAGGCGGATGCCGGCAGGTACACCTGGGTCGCCGCGGCCATCGGCAGCAACAACGCCGCCGGCCTACAGCTGGCGACCGGGGAGCCGGTGATGCCGATCGGTGGTTTCAACGGCAGTGACCCATCACCCACGCTGGCGCAGTTCCAGGGCTACGTGGCGGCGGGACGGATCCACTACTTCCTGGCCGGTGGTGTCGGCGGCGGTGGGCAGCAGGGCGGTTCTGATGTGGCACAGCAGATCACCTCCTGGGTGGAGTCGCACTATCCGAAGGTGACGATCGGGGGATCGACCTTCTACGACCTCACCCAGCCGACCGGTTCGTCGTCCGCGAGCAACTGAACAAGGCAGGTATCTGATGGAAACCCTTCACGCACAGAGTGGTCCGCCGGCCGGGTCGGGCCCCAGCCCGATCGTCCTCGATGTCGTCATACCGGTGCACAACGAGCAGCACGTGCTGGCAGCGAGCGTCCACGCCGTCCGGGCGCTGTTGCTCGAGCAGTTCCCGTATCCGTTCCGCATCACGGTCGCTGACAGCGGCTCGACCGACGGCACGTTGCCGATCGCCCGGCGGCTTGCCGCGGAGCTGAGGGAAGTGCGCGTGCTGGTCGTCAGCCGCAAGGGACGGGGTCTGGCGCTCAAGGATGCCTGGCTGTCATCGGATGCGCTGGTCCTGGCCTACACGGATGTGGATCTGTCCACCGACCTCAGCGCCTTGTTCCCGCTGGTCGCGCCGCTGATGTCCGGTCACTCGGACCTGGCCATCGGGTCACGGCTCGCTCGGGGTGCGAACGTCGTGCGAGGCGTCAAGCGCGAATTCAACTCCCGCGCCTACAACTTCATCCTGCAGCGGTCGCTAGGAGTCCGATTCACCGACGCGCAGTGCGGATTCAAGGCCATCCGCCAGGACGTCGCGCAGCAGCTGTTGCCGCTCGTGGAGGACGAGACGTGGTTCTTCGACACCGAGCTGCTCGTCCTCGCTGAGCGAGCCCGGCTGCGGATCCACGAGGTGCCCGTCGACTGGTATGACGATCCCGACAGCCGCGTCCGCCTCGCCAGCACGGCTCGTGACGACCTGTTGGGCGTATGGCGGATGCGTCGCACGCGGCGACCGCTCGAAGCACACCTGTCGGTGCTCCGGGCAACGCTGGGGCGTGGCGGTATCGACGAATCTCCAGTGGTGGCAGAGGTTCCCAGCCTCGCCGGCTGACGCGGCGGCTCGTGCCCTGCCGGCGGCACGGGCGGCTACTCGGGCTCCGGCGGCTGCTCGGCGCCCTCGCGCTCGTCGCGGTCGGCCCACTCCAGCAGCGTGTCGAGCCGGAACGCCTCGTCGTCGATGCCGGCGGTGAGGTCGCCGCGCTCGGCATACCGCTGCGGCACGGTGGCGATGGTGCAGTCCTGCGGCTCGATGTCGTCGAGTTCGTCCCAGGTGAACGGTGTCGAGACGGTGCCCGCCGCATTGCCGCGCACCGAGTAGGCGGCGGCGATGGTGTGATCGCGAGTGTTCTGGTTGTAGTCGACGAAGACCAACCTCGGGTCGCGGTCCTTGCGCCACCAGGTAGTGGTCACATCCTCGGGTGCGCGGCGTTCGACCTCGCGGGCGAAGGCGAGCGCCGCCCGCCGGACGTCCTGGAAGCCCCACTCGGGCTCGATGCGGACGTAGACGTGCAGGCCGGACCCGCCGGAGGTCTTCGGGTAGCCGGTGATGCCGAGTTCGTCGAGCAGTTCGTGCGCAACGTGTGCCGTGCGCCGCACCCGATCCAGGCCCGCGTCTGGCATCGGATCCAGGTCGATGCGCCATTCGTCGGGCCGTTCGACGTCGAACCGCCGCGAGTTCCAAGGGTGGAACTCCACGGTCGACATCTGCACGGCCCAGATCACCGCGCCGATCTCGGTGACGCACAGCTCGTCGGCGGTGCGGTTCCAGCGCGGGAAGTGAATGTTCACTGTTTCCAACCAGTCCGGCGCACCACGGGGCACCCGCTTCTGGTGCACCTTCTCGCCGGTCACCCCGGTCGGATAACGGTGCAGCATGGTGGGCCGGTCGCGCAGCGCACGCACGATGCCGTCACCGACGGCCAGGTAGTAGCGCGCGAGATCCAGCTTCGTCTCACCGCGCTCGGGGAAGTAGACGCGATCCGGGTGGGAGATGCGCACCGTGTGCTCGCCGGCCTCGACCTCGGTCGCGGGTGTGCTGCCCTTGGCTGCCATGTCGCCAACCTACTGCCCTTCACGCCGGCTGCAGCTGTATGGCGTCGCCGGTCCAGCGTCGCCGGATCCAGCGGTCGTGGCTGGCGAGTATGACGGTGACCGGGCTGACGTCGAGCGCCTCCTCGAGTTCGTCGACCAAGGTCAGCGACAGGTGATTGGTCGGTTCGTCGAGCAGCAGCAGGTCCGGCTGCTGGGCGAGCAAGAGCGCCAGTTCCACCCGACGTTGCTGGCCCAGGCTCAGCTCACCGATCGGTCGCCCGTGGTCGCGCGGATGCAGCAACCCCAAGGACGACAACGAGATCGACAGGCCGGTGAAGAGCGCACTCGCCGACTTCGATCGGTCAGGCAGGCTGACATCCTGGGTGAGCAGTCCCGCCTGCCGCGCATGCACGTCGATCTGTCCGGAGTCGGGGGAGCGGCGCCCGGCGATCACATCCAGCAGGGTCGACTTCCCGGCGCCGTTCGCGCCCGTGACCAGCAGGTGGTCTCCCGGTGCCACGTCCATCCGGTCGCACCGCAGCCGGCCGGCCACTCGCACGTTGCGCAGCGACACCGCCGCGATCGGCTCGCGGTCGAACGATCCCGAGAACCGCATCGCCGCAGGCGGTTTCGGGATCCGCTCACGCTCCAGCAACTCGATGCGCTGCTCGGCGTTGCGGCGTCGGCGGCTCACCGTCGCCTGGACGCGCTGGCCCTTGAAGCCGTAGATGAACTTGTCGTTGTCCCGCGGACCGCGGTTGTGGGCGATATCGGTGTTGGTCGTCCGCGCGGCCGCACGCAGGCCGTTGAGCTCCTCCTGCTGCGCTTCGAACTCCTCCTGCCACCGATCCCGGGCAGCGTGTTTGGCCGTCAGGTAGTCGGTGAAGTTGCCGGAGAAGAGGCGGCCACCCCGGCCGTCGGTGCCGAAATACGACGGGTCGAGATCGACGATCGCAGTGCACACGTGATCCAGGAAGACCCTGTCGTGCGAAGCGACCAGGGTGGCACCCGTCATCGAATTCAGCTGTTGTTCCAGGAAATCCAGCGCTTCGTCGTCCAGGTGGTTGGTCGGCTCGTCGAGCAGCAAGACCTCGGGCCGGCGGGTCAGCAGCGCCGCGAGGGCCAACCGGGAGCGTTCGCCGCCGGACATGGACGCGACCGTCCGGGTCGGCTCCAGTGCGCCGAGTCCCAGCCGGTGCGCCGCGACCTCGGCACGGCGGTCCGCGTCCCAGGCGTCGTGCAGCGTGGCCCAGTCCAGCAGTCGTGCGTAGTCGTCGGCGAGCTCGGGCTGGTGCTCCAATCGCGCCGCGAGCGACTCCAGGCGCTCGACGGCCTCGTGCAACGGCGCCAGGGCGTCATACAACACCTCGGAGAGGGTGGCCGAGGGGTCCAGCCCGGTGTCCTGGCTGAAGTAGCCGCAGTCCGCGGGCCGGTGCACGTCGCCGCCGTCGGCATCGCGCGCTCCGGCGACGACTTGCAGCAGGGTGGACTTGCCGGAGCCGTTCTCGCCGACCAGGCCGACGGTCGACCCGGGTGCGACGGACAGGCTCACACCGTCCAGGACGCGGCGGTCGGCATACGAGAAGACGAGATCAGTGATCTGCAATGACATGAAGCATCCGTTCCACCAGATGTGGGTGTGCTCGCCGGGCAGGTGCCGCCGCGGACGCGAGCGATGACGGATTCAGCTCTTCATGGTCCGCACACTGTGCCACGCCGGATGGGGCGAGCACAATTCATTGACGGTTCCCGAACCCCTCACCAACTGGTTACTCGTGGGTAAGCTGGGTTGCCCGGAGCCTCGGAGTCAGCAGCAAGGAGTCGTTCCAGTGAGCCCACAGACCCGTCAGCGCGTCAGCCTGCTCGATCTCGGCAAGGGCGCATTCGGCATCCTGCCGGACCTGCCGTTGCTCGCCCGCGAGGCTCCGGGCCTGCTGTTGCGCAAGCCGACCGCCAAGAACTCCCTTGGCCTGATCTTCCAGAAGAACGCCGCCCGGCATCCGGACCGCCCGTTCGTCAAGGGAGAGGACGGCCGGGGCGGCATCCGCACTCTCACGTATGGCGAGGCCAATGCGCTGGTCAACCGCTATGCCCACGTGCTGCAGTCGCTCGGCGCCGGGCGCGGCGACGTGGTGGGGCTGATGGCGCACAACGGGATCGACAACCTGCTGGTGATGCTCGCGACGGTCAAGCTCGGGGCCATCGCCGGACTGCTCAACCACAACCAGCGCTCCGACGTCCTCGCGCACAGCCTCGGCATCCTGGACGCTCGCGTCGTCGTGGTCGAGGACGACTGTGCCGACGGCTTGGCGACGGCAGGCGATGCCGCCAGTGCCCAGAAGACGCTGACCTTCACCGAGTTGCACCAGGCGGCCGAGGCGCAGTCGGCGGAGAACCCGGCGGTCTGCGAGCAGATCGTCGCCCACGAGAAGGCGTTCTACATCTTCACCTCTGGCACCACAGGTATGCCGAAGGCGTCGGTGATGAGCCACTTCCGCTGGCTGAAGTCCTACAGCGGCCTGGGCGCGCTCGGCGTGCGGCTGAAGGCGACCGACACGATGTACTGTCCGCTGCCGCTCTACCACAACAACGCGGTCACGGTCGCGCTCGGCGCGGTGCTGGTCAGCGGGGCGGCGATCGCCATACCGCCGAAGTTCTCCGCGAGCCACTTCTGGGACGATTGCGTCCGGTATGACGCCACGGCGTTCGTCTACATCGGCGAGTTGTGCCGCTATCTGCTCGCCCAGCCGGAGCAGCCGGTCGACCGCGAGCACGGCATACGCGTCATCGTCGGCAACGGACTGCGGCCGGACATCTGGGCGGAGTTCCAGGAGCGCTTCGGCATCGCCCGGATCGCCGAGTTCTACGGCGCGAGCGAGTGCAACATCGCCTTCATCAACGCCTACAACCTCGACCAGACCGCCGGCACCTGTCCGTTGCCCTACTCGGTCGTGGCCTACGACACCGAGACCGGCGCGGCCACCCGGGATGCCAAGGGCCGGCTGCACAAGGTGAAGAAGGGTGAGGTCGGGCTGCTGCTGGCGAAGGTTACCGGCCGGGCGCCGTTCGACGGCTACACCGACGAGGACGCCACCGAGGCGAAACTGGTGCGGGACGGCTTCAAGGACGGTGATGTCTGGTTCAACACCGGCGACCTGGTCCGCCACCAGGGGCTGACCCATGTGGCGTTCGTCGACCGGCTCGGCGACACCTTCCGGTGGAAGGGCGAGAACGTCGCGACCACCGAGGTGGAGGGCGCCATCGACGAACTGGCCGAGGTCGACGACGTCACCGTCTACGGCGTCGAGGTGCCCGGCACCGACGGCAAGGCCGGTATGGCGGCCGTGGTCCTGCACGACGGAGCGGAGCTGGACGGTCGCGCCTGGGCCGCCCGGCTGGCCGGCTCCTTGCCGTCATACGCGGTGCCACTCTTCATCCGCGTCACGGACTCGCTGGAGCACACCTCGACGTTCAAGAGCCGCAAGGTCGAGCTGCGCAACCAGGGATTCACCGAGCCCGGGGACGACCCGGTCCTGGTGCTGACCGACGCCGCCGGCGGCTATGTGCCCTACTACGACGGGTATGTCGGCGACGTCGTGTCGGGCAAATACCCGCGCGTCTGACCGACGCGCCCCTGACCGACGCGCCCCTTCGCCGAGCGGACACGAAACACACCGAGCGGACACGAAAATCGGCCCCGATTTCGTGTCCGGTCAGTGCGTAATGTGTCCGCTCGGTATTCAGCGGGCGGTGACGAGTTTGGCCTCGGGCAGATGTCCGATCTCGTTGTAGGTCAGCAGCTGCGGGAGGCCGTCCTTGTCGAGTTGCAGCCGGGTGACGCCGGTGTTGTAGCCGGCCATCGAGGTGGCGCGCCAGATGCTTTCGATCGCCAGGTCGTTGGTGTCGGGGCGTTCCGGGTCGCGCACGTCGCGGTCCCAGGGTTCGCGCACGAGCAGCCGCGCGATGATCCAGGAGATCAGGCCGACGCTGGAGACCACCAGGGTGCACTCGGCGTCGCCGTCGAGCAGCGACGACATCGCGGTGCGCACCCGGGTGTCGAAGGCGGCGAAGCTCTCGGTGTAGTCCTCGTCGTGCTCGCCGCCGGCCCAGCGGGCGATCGCCTGGGTGAACATGTCCTCGAAGGCGGCCCGCGGGCGCAGGGTGCGCACCATGTCGGCCTTGAGCACCAGCATGTTCTTGTATGCCGGCTTGAACGCGTTGATGACCTCCACGTGATCCAGCTCGTTCCAGGCCGCGTCCACGTCGGTCGGCGTGACCCACCCGGCGGCGACGCAGATGCCCGCGGCGGTCTGGCGTTGCCGGTTGAGGCTGCCGCTGACGATCCGTTCGGGCCGGACCTCCCGGGTGCTGAAGAACTGCCCGAGCAGCCGCGCCTGAGTGCGGCCGACGTCGCTGAGCTGGTCATAGTCGCTCATGCCGAACGAGGCTTGGCCGTGCCGCACCAGCAGGATCGAACGAGGCATGGCATCAACCTAGCCGGGGCCCCCGCGAAGTATCGGCGGGGGAGCGCAGCGGCCGTCGGGCTGTTTGGGTATGCCGGGCGGGGGTAGCGACAGGTGCCGGCTGCACGTGTCCAGCGACCGACAGCGCACCCGATCAGGAATCGAGATGATGACCATGCGATTCAATCCATTGCACAAGAACGACGACGATGTCGCCGACCGGGAGCGGTCGGCGGACGACGTACGCGATCCGGCGGTGCGCGATGACGCACGCGGTGACGCACCGGAGGACCGGCGCGCGGTCCGGGACGCCGGTGATGCGGAGGCGGTCCGGCCGGTGGCATCCGACGTCGTCGTCGAGAAGCGCCGGATCGCCCCGCGTGCACCGCAGTTCGGCAGCGGATTGTGCGGGTTCCTCGCCGCGGTCGGCAGTTACGTCGTCATCGCGTCCGTCGTGCACGCCGTGGTGGCCCGGGCCGGCTCCGGCCACACCATCGCGAAGGCCCTGGACGGCGCTCGCGCCGGCCAGCCGGCGTCGGTGACCTGGAGCGGCGCCATCGCCCTGCTGATCCTGGCCTTCCTGGTCTGCCTCATCGGCGGCTATGTCTGCGGCACGATGGCGCGCAAGCACGGAGCGCTGGAGGGGCTGTCGGTGTGGTTCTGGGCAGCGATCGCCGCCGTGGTGGCGTCATTGATCGTCGAGGCGTCCAGCACGAAGTATGCGGTGCTCTACCAGTTCGACCTGTTCCCGCGGATCCACGTGGGTTCCTGGAGCGGCAGCTCGGCCGCCATCATCACCGCGATCGTGTTGGCCGTGGCCGGTCTGATCGGTGCGGTGCTGGGCGCGGTCATCGGCGCAGCGGCTCATCGCCGGGTGCGGGTCGAGGAGACCGCGTCGCGGTCGCGCTGGTAGGTCCGGCGGGCGATGGTGATCAGGACGATCCCCTCGCCGACCAGCGCCAGCAGGGTGAGAGCGAACGCGTCCCGCAGTCCGTGGTGTCCGGCGAACACCGAACCGGCCAGGAAGCCGAACAGCAGCGGGCTTCCGCCTTCGGCGGCGTCGCGCAGTAGCGTGCGCACCGCTTCGGCGCGGCCCCAGGTGTTCGCCCGGACGATGTCGAGCCGGGCGGCGTCCAACGGTGCGGTGGAGGCGCCGATGCCGGCGCCGCCCACCAGCAGCAGCGGCATGGCGAGCCAGAGGCGGTGGGTCAGGATGCCCGGCAGGAAGGCTGCGGTCGCGACGAAGACGCTGCAGGCGGGCACCACGATGCGGGCCGTCGGATGGCCGTTGCGCAGCAGGTGGTCGGCCAACCGGCCGCCCAGCACCAGGCCGAGCACTGCGGCCACGCCGATGAGGAGCCCGACCAGGACCGCGATGGGTTGCGGCAGGGAGTACTGCTGCTCGGCGAACTGCACGGCGAAACCACGTACGCCGGCGAAGAAGAGGTAGCCGAGCGCCGACGCCACGATCAGCACGACGTTGGTGCGGATGCTCAGCACGTACCGCACCGCCTGCCACAGCGAGAGGTGTCCGTCCGGTGTGCCGGACCCGGTCGGTGCCGCCTGCGCGCCCCTCTCCGGCTCGGGCATCCGGTGCAGCAACCAGCAGACCACGATGGTCGGAACAGTGAGCGATGCCAACGGGATCCGCCAGTTGATGGTCGCGAGTTCGCCCGCGACCACCAAGCCGAAACCGGCGCCGATCAGTTCGCCGCACAGCACGTACGCGTAGATCCGGGCGCGATGTCTCGCCGGCACGTAGTCACCCATCAACGACGCGACGGCCGGGCCGGCGGCCGCGGCGACGCCGCCGAGGCCGAGGCGCGCGGCCAGCAGCCATCGGTAACCGGGCGCCGCGGCCGACGCTGCCATGGCGACGCCCCAGCCGGCAACGGCCCAGGTGAGCAAGCGGGTGCGGTTGAAGCGGTCGACCAGCACACCGGCCGGCACGGACATGACCGCACCGACGATGATCCCGACACTCAGCAGCAGGCCGATCTGGGTGACGGTGATGCCGAGCCCGGACTCCAGGGCGGTCGCGTCCGAGCCGATCGCCGAGCCGTCGGCGGCCTGCAGCGCGAGCACTGCGGCGAGGGTGAGGACGACGCGCACTGGCCGGGCTCCGTCGACGTCCTGGCGGATCCCTCGCAGGCGTGCCTCCAGACTCGCGCGCACCCTGGCGCGGCTACCCGCTGTGCCCGGCAGCCAAACCGTCTCGCGCCGCCGAGGCCGCACCGGAGCCGGTTGCTGCTTGCGCCGCCGGCTGCGCGCCGGCGCCCACGACGAGAATGGCCGCGCTGCCCAGGACAGCGCGGCCGGCACGCCGCAGGAAACCGGACGAATCGTCGTGGTGCAGCAACGTGCTCGTGGTGCTCATGCCGACCACTCAACCGGCCGCCGGTGTGGCCCCGCTGTGCGAGCCGTATGGCGGTCCGGTGAGGGCCGGCAGTCGCCGGATCAGGCGGTGCGCGGGACCGGCTTCGGCAGCGCCATACGAGCCCGGCGCCGCTTCTCCTTGTTAGGGGAGTAGACCGCCTTGATGGTCTCCCATCGGTCTTCGTCAGGGAGCGCCAGCTGGCAGATCTTCTTCCAGGTCTGGAAGAGCTGCTTGGGCAGCGGGCCGGTGGTGTAGGGCAGGCCGTACTTGCGGCATACGGCGCGCAGCTTGGGCGCGACCTCGATGTAGCGGTTGGACGGCAGGTCCGGGAAGCAGTGGTGCTCGATCTGGTGCGACAGGTTGCCGGTCAGGATGTGGAAGAGCTTGGAGCCGGACAGGTTGGCCGACCCGAGCATCTGGCGGATGTACCAGTCACCGCGGGTCTCGCCCTCGATCATCTCCTCGGTGAAGACGTCCACCCCGTCCGGGAAGTGGCCGCAGAAGATCACCGCGTGCGCCCACACGTTGCGGACCACGTTGGCGGTGACGGTGCCGGCCAGGCCGCGCTTGAAGGAGTTGCCGGCCAGCAGCCCGGCCGCCGGCGTCGCGAGGTAGTCCTTGGCGACCTGGCGGATCGCCTTCTTCTTCAGGGCCGCGAGGTCGGAGTTGAACTCCTCCTTGGTCTTCAGACCGGCCGAGACCATGTCCCACTCGAGGTCGTAGGACGCGATGCCCCACTCGAACAACGGCGCGAGGGCGGCGTTGACGACCGGGTTGAAGATGTCCCGCGGCTGCCACGGCTGGTCGTCGCTGACCCGCAGGATGTTGTAGCCGACGTCACGGTCCTTGCCCAGCACGTTGGTCCAGGTGTGGTGGATGTCGTTGTGCGTGTGCTGCCAGCCCCGGGCCGGGGCCACGAAGTCCCACTCCCAGGTGGTGGAGTGGATGTCGGGGTCGCGCATCCAGTCCCACTGGCCGTGCAGCACGTTGTGCCCGATCTCCATGTTCTCCAGCACCTTGCACAGCGCGATGGCGCCGGTGCCGAGCGTCCAGCCGAGCTTGCTCTTGCTGAAGGCCAGCGCGATGCGGCCACCGGCGTCCAGGCCGCGGGCGATCCGGATCACCCGGCGGATGGATGCCGCGTCCGAAGCGCCACGCTGGGCGATCACCTCGTCGCGGATCGCGTCCAGCTCGACTCCGAGCTGGTGCACCTGCTCGTCGGTCAGGTGCGCGGCATCGTCCGGCCTGACCAGGGGTGCGCCCGTGGTCGGCAGGACGCCGGTGCGCTTCTTGACCGCGGTGGGGGTCGCGGTGGTCTCGTTGGTCAGTTCAGGAGTGAGCGTCACGATCTTGGGGTCCTTGATCAGATGTCGAGGTGGCAGGTCCCGGCGGCAGCCGAGATGCAGGTCTGGATGAGGTCGCCTTCGGTGTCGTTGATCTCGCCGGTGCGCAGGTCACGCACGCGGCCGGACAGGAGCGGGGTCAGGCAGGTGCGGCAGATGCCCATGCGGCAACCACTGGGCATCAGCACGCCGGCCTCCTCGCCGACCTCGAGCAAAGGGGTGCTCGCATCGGCCTGGACCTCGCGGTCGGACTTCTCGAAGATCACCGTGCCACCGTCGCCGCTGACGTCGGTGAGCTTCGCGGTCTCGAAGCGTTCAACGGTCAAGGTCTCCGGAAGGTTCGCGTCCCGCCACAGTCGTTCGGCGTCGTCGAGCATCGCGGCCGGTCCGCAGACGTAGGTCTTGCGGCTGCGCCAGTCGGGGCACAGGGCGTCGAGGTCGGCGACGGATCCGAGGTCGATCCGTCCCTCGGCGCTGGTGTAGCGGTGCACGACGTGAAAGCCGGGGTGCCGCTCGGCCAGCTCGGCGAGTTCGTCACCGAACAGGGCGGATTCGGCGTCCCGTGCGGAGTGGATCAGCACCACGTCGGCGTCCGAACGCTTGGGCAGCAAGGTGCGGATCATCGACATCACCGGGGTGATGCCGCTGCCGCCGGTGAGCATCAACAGCGGACGCGGACCGGTCGGCAGCAGGAACTCGCCCTGCGGCGGTGCCAGGAAGAAGATGTCACCGACACGGGTCTCGTGCGCCAGGTGCGCCGACACCTTGCCGCACGCGGTGACGGTGATCTCCGGGTCGCCACCCGCCGGCGCGGACAGCGAATAGGACCGCCACTGCCGGACACCGTCGATCTCCACGCCGATGCGGGCCCATTGGCCGGCGTCGTGCGGTGACCAGCCATCACCGGGCCGGAAGGCGATCGTCGTGGAGTGCGCGGTCTCGGGCCGGACCGCGGTGACCACGCCGCGCAGCTGGCGGGCGGAGGACAGTGGATTGATCAACGCGAGGAAGTCGTGCGGCGGCGCAGGATGCGTGAACACGGAGGCAGCGCGCATCGCGACCGACTTCAAACCCATGCCTTCCACTGTAATTGGCTCGCCGCGCTGATTCATCCGCCTCCGGCCTACAATGGGCAGCGTCGATTTATCGCGGCAGCACAAAAATCGTCCGGAGGGGCCGGTATGACGAGCGCGGCACGTCCAGCTGGGAGTGCGCTGATCGGCGCCGAGATGCCGTGGGCGGCACTGCCGCGCGATGTCAGCGAGTTGCTGAAGGGGTCCCTGCCGGATCTGGTGGAGGAGATCGTCTCGCGCATCCCGCAGGAGGTGCCCGAATACTCCCGTCCGCTGGAGGGCGATTTCGGCACCGCGGTCCGCCAGGGTGTGGAGATCGCGCTGGGCAGATTGTTCATCGACCTGCCCGGGCGTGACGAGCCCGCGTTGATGCCCGCCACCCGCTCGGTCTACCGGCAGATCGGGGTGGGGGAGGCGCGCACCGGGCGTTCGCTGGAGGCGCTGCTGTCGGCATACCGGCTGGGCGCGCGCGTGACGTTCCGCGCGGTGTCCGCGATCGCCGACCGGGTCGGTCTGGAGCCGCGGCTGATGCTGCCACTGGGCGAATCGATCTTCGTCTACATCGACGAGATCTCCGCCGCCAGCATCGAGGGGTTCACCGAGGAGCAGTCGCGCCAGCTCGGTGAGCGCGACCGGCGCCGCGAGTCGCTGCTGCGCCGGCTGCTCGCCGGCAAGCTGCCCGAGGTCGAGGCGCGGCGGCTGGCCGGTCGGGCCGGCTGGACCATCCCGGCCCGGCTGGTCGCGCTGATCGTGCCCAGCGAGCACGGGGAGGGGCTGCGGGCCGCGCTGGGCGACGACGCGCTGATCAGCGGCCGCACCGGCGAGGTCGTCATCCTCCTACGGGCACCGGAGACGGCTGCCGACCGAGAGGCGCTGACCGCGATGCTGCGCGGCCGCCCGGCGTGGGTGGGCCCGGCGCGCACCTGGGAGCGCGCCGAGGAGTCCTACCGGGCGGCGACCGTGGCCGCGACCATCCCCGCGCTGGCACAGGACGATGCGGGCGTGCGCTGGGTGGACGACCACCTGACAGCCATCGCCCTGCAGGCCGATCCACTGGTGATGGCCGACCTCGCCGCGCGATGCCTGGAGCCGATGGCACAGTTGCGGCCCGAGCAGCGCGAACGCCTGGCCGAGACACTGCTCGTCTGGCTCAAGCATCGCGGCGAGCGCGGCCGGATCGCCGAGGAACTGCACGTGCATCCACAGACGGTCGGCTACCGGCTCAGCCAGTTGCGCGACGTCTTCGCCGACGACCTGGACGACCCCGACCGGCGGTTCGAGCTGGAGTTGGTGCTGCGCGCCGGTCATCGCCCCGAGGAGCGATGACCCCGCGTGCCACGAGTGACATGGCGGTGACCGGACCAACCTTCCGTCTCGTAAGTTGGCCACCGTGACGACTGCGAAGCGACCGGGCCACCCCGATGAGCGATATGTCGACCTCGACGGGGTGCGGGTCCACTACGTGACCGGGCACGGCCCGGCGGACGGGCCCCGCTTCGTCCTCGTCCACGGCCTCGGCGGCTCCTGGGCCAACTGGGCCGACGTGATGCCGCTGCTGGCGCAACGCGGCCGGGTGGTGGCGCTCGACCTGGGCGGGCACGGGCTGACCCAGGCGACGCCGGCGCAGTCGACGGTGCCGGCCAACCTGACGCTGCTGCAACGCTTCGTGCACAGCACCAGTCCCGATCGCCCGGTCGTGGTGATCGGCAACTCGATGGGCGGGTTGCTCGCCGCACAACTGGCGGCACTGGACACGCGCGCGGTCGCCGGTGCGGTGCTGATCGATCCCGCCATACCGCCGACACCTTCGGCTCGACCACACCCGATGGTCGTGGCCGGGTTCGGCATCAGCTCGCTGCCGTTCGTCGGGCCCCGGGTGCTGGCCGGGCAGAGCAAACGCGTCGCGTTGGAGGAGCAGGTGGACTTCACCATGCGGTTGGTCACCAGCAACTTCGACCGGATCAGCCCCGAGCTGCGCCGGCTGCACCTCGACGACACCCTCGAGCGTCGGCAGACCATCCAGAACGCCGACGCTCAATACCTCGCGGCGACCAAATCCGTGCTGCGGCAACTGTTCCGGCGCGGCCGGTTCACCCGGACCATGTACCGGATCCTGCAGCCGGTGCTGCTCCTGCACGGCGCCCAGGACCGGCTGGTGCACGTCAAGACCGCACGGGCACTGGCCGCCGCGCACCCGCAGTGGACGTATGTCGAGGGCGCCGACAAGGGCCACACGCCCATGCTGGACTACCCCGAGTGGGTGGCCGAGGAGGTGCTCGACTGGGTCGACGCGCACCCGACGACGGGCCTGCATGGAGCCGTGTCCGCCGGGGCGTGACGGGTGTCACGCGATTTGGCGAGTCGACGGCGCCCCGGGCATTCTGGACGAATGAGCACTACGCACGTCCATGCCCGCCGGCTGAGTGTGGTCGCCGCGGTCGCCTGCGGTGTCGTCGCGCTGAGCGCCTGCTCCGGTGGCGGTTCCACGGGCGCCTCCGCCGCCGGTTCTGCGTCGAGCAGCCCCTCCTCGACCACCTCTTCATCGACCGCGTCGAGCACCAGCAGCTCCCCGACGGCCAGCCGCTCGGCCCTCGGCAGCTCGAGCTCCTCGGCCGGTGGCTCCGCCTCGGGCAAGGCCTCCGCATCCGGCAGCGCGAAGGCCAGCACGAGCAGCACGCCCGCGGTCAAGACCGACCCGGTCGGCGCATGCAAGACAGCCAACAGCAAGAGCAACGCCGCGATCAGCCAGTGGAACACCGCGGTCGACTCGCAGTCCAAGAGCAAGCTGGACGCCGCCGCCCGCAACTTCAAGTCCACCGCCACGGCGCTGCGCACGTTGGAGGACAAGGCGGGGCAGAAGGGCTTCACCTCCCGGGTCAAGGCGGTCGCGAACGACCTGGAGACGATGGCCGCCAACCGCTTCGCCGGCAAGTCCGTCGACCCCACGACATACAACAAGGACTCCGAGAGCCTGCGTTCCTACTGCCAGCAGGTGCTCACCACCCAGTAGTCACTCGTCGCTCGTGGTGGCAGCTGCCGCCTTCTCGGCTGTCGACATCGCCTCCTCGGCGTCCGTGCGGGCGGCGGTCGCCGCTTCCGCGCGAGATCGGGCGCTCTGCGCGGTGCGACGCGCCGCCGCGAGTGCGCGGTCCGCAAGATCGGCCGACTCCAGCGCCGCTCGTTCCGCGCGCCGTGCCGCTGCCAGGGCGTCCCGAGCCTCGGAGAGGGCGTGCTGCGCGGCCCGGCGCTCGCGCTCGGCCGCCTCCGCCGCGGCAGCCGTGTCGTCGGTGTCCGTTGCCTCGGTGTCCGTTGCCTCGGTGTCCGCGGTGTCGGTTGACTGCGCTGCCGCCGGCTTGCGCAGTGGCGTGGCGACCGCGTCGCGCAGATCCACCTCACCGAATCCGCTGTATCGCAGACCGGTCACCAAGCGGCCACTGGACACTGCGTGGGCCGCGTCCGCGTCGGCGACAGCGGCGGTGAACGTGTCGGACAACTGCTCCCGCACTGCCGTCGACACCGGCTCGTCCGCCGCGTCGGTGATCTGTTTCACCAACCGCGTGATCAGCGAATTGCGTTCGCCGCTCAGCGATTTCATCGCCTTGGCATCGAGCGCCGACTGCGCCTCGCGCAGCCTCTCGCCCAGATCGAGCAACTCCTCCAGGCTCTCGCCGTCGTCGCGGTGCAGCCGATTGACGAGCTCGGCCGCGGTCGTCGGCCGGCGCAGTGCCTTGATCCGCTTCGCCAATTCCTTGTCCCCTGCGGTACGTGCGCTCTTGGTGGCGGCGTCGCGTCGGGCGATGAACTCCTCGGCGGGGCCGCCATACAGCTGCTCGACGGTGGTGTCGAAGTCGTCCGCGGCCATGCGACCAGTCAACAGCACGCGGAGGGCCCGGGGCGCGGGTCGTCGCCGCCGGCCGGTGATACCGGCTAGTAGGTTGAGGGTTCGCGACTTCGAAAGGTGCACCATGGACGCTGACGTCATCATCGTCGGAGCAGGTCTGGCCGGCCTCGTCGCGGCGGGCGAACTGATCACGGCCGGCAAGAAGGTCGTCGTCGTCGAGCAGGAGAACGCCGCGAACCTGGGCGGGCAGGCGTGGTGGTCCTTCGGAGGCCTGTTCTTCGTCGACTCCCCGGAACAGCGCCGGATGGGCATCAAGGACTCGGCCGAGCTCGCCTGGCAGGACTGGCAGGGCAGTGCCGCCTTCGATCGGCTGGACGACGAGGACAGCTGGGCGAGCACGTGGGCGCGGGCGTATGTCGAGTTCGCGGCCGGCGAGAAGCGGTCCTGGCTCAAGGAGCGCGGGATGAGCTGGCTGGCGATCGTCGGCTGGGCCGAACGGGGGGACGGGCGCGCCGACGGACACGGCAACTCGGTGCCGCGGTTCCACATCACCTGGGGCACCGGGACGGGAGTGGTGCAGCCCTTCGTCGCCGCGGCCCTCGCCGCGGCCGAGACCGGTCAGGTGCGCTTCCTGCATCGTCACCGGGTCGACGAACTGGTCCGCACCGGCTCCGCGATCACCGGGGTGCGTGGCCGGATCCTCGCAGATGACAACGCCGCTCGCGGTGAGCAGTCGTCCCGCGATGAGGTCGGTGACTTCGAGCTGACCGCCCAGGCGGTGATCGTCAGCAGCGGCGGCATCGGCGGCAACCACGAGATGGTGCGCAACTGGTGGCCGCAGCGGCTGGGCACTGCCCCGCGGGAGATGATCACCGGCGTGCCCGCGTACGTCGACGGCCGGATGATCGACATCGCGGAGCGGGCCGGCGCACGCACGGTGAACCGGGATCGGATGTGGCACTACGTCGAGGGCATCCGCAACTGGGCTCCGGTGTGGCCGCAGCACGCGATCCGCATCCTGCCCGGGCCCTCGCCGATGTGGTTCGACGCGTTGGGGCGGCGACTGCCGCACCCGTACCTGCCCGGTTTCGACACGCTGGGCACCCTGCGCTACCTGCGGACCCGGCCCGAGCTGGCGCCATACGATCACTCGTGGTTCGTGGTGACGCAGAAGATCATCGAGAAGGAGTTCGCGCTGTCCGGCTCCGAGCAGAACCCCGACATTACGAACAAGGACCTCAAGTTGCTCGCGTCCCGAGTGCGCAAGGGTGCACCCGGACCGGTCGAGGCGTTCAAGCGCAACGGCACGGATTTCGTTGTCGCGGACGACATCTCGACGCTCGTCGATCGGATGAACGCGCTGACACCGGAGCCGCTGCTGGATGCTGCGACGGTGCAGCGACAGATCGTCGAGCGTGACCGGGAGGTCGCGAACCCGTTCACCAAGGATGCGCAGTTGACCGCCATACACGGCGCGCGGCGCTATCGCGGCGACCGGCTGATCCGGGTCGCCAAACCGCACCGGATCCTCGATCCGGCTGCAGGTCCACTGATCGGGGTCAAGTTGCACGTGCTGACCCGGAAATCGTTGGGAGGCTTGCAGACCGACCTGCAGTCCCGGGTGCTGGGTCCCACCGGTGAACCGATCGAGGGCCTCTTCGCCGCCGGCGAGGCGGCCGGCTTCGGCGGCGGCGGCGTGCACGGCTACAACTCGCTGGAGGGCACCTTCCTCGGCGGGTGCATCTTCTCCGGTCGCTCGGCGGGCCGCGCCGCTGCCGCGCAGGTCGGCTGATGCCGTCGACAGAGGTCGGGCCGCTGCGGCGGCTGGCACTACGGATCTTCCGCCTGACGCCGGCGACGCTGTCCTGGCCGTTCGTGCGGCTTGTGTCGCCGACCTTCACCGTCGGTGCGGTGGCACTCATCGAGTATGACGGCCGGCTGCTCGCCCTGCGGCAGAGTCATCGGCGCGGCCTGAGCCTGCCCGGTGGGCTGGTGGAGAAGGGCGAACACCCGGCCCAGAGCGTCACGCGTGAAGTGATGGAGGAGACGGGCCTGCGGATCGACCCCGGTGACGTCGTCGCGACCACGTTCGAGACGACGCTGCGGCACATCGACGTCCTCTTCCGGGTGCGGTGCGACAGCGAACCGGCGGTCGACGTGGGCAGCGAGGCTACGTCGTACGAATGGCTGGCGCTGGACGACTGGACCGACATCGACCGGTCGACCGAACGGGTGCTGCACGCCGTGCGGGCGGCCCACGGCGAGCCCCGGCTCGGCTCGCTGCTCGGCTGACCGGCCGACCGACCGGTCGGTTCAGGACGCCGAAACGACCCGAAAAAAGTGCCCTCGTTGATCTGGCACTCTCGGGCAGAGAGTGCTAATTTCTGCTCTGTAGGAATTCGTGGTCGGTTGCCTCCGGGTGATCGGTAGGCAACCTTGGATCTTGTGGGAGGTTGCTATGCGCTCTGACTCGTTCTCTGACTTCGATGCTCTCGCCCGCAATCTGCTGGGCATGCGTGCCGGCTCGGCCCGGTCCCCGCAGTTCATGCCGATCGACCTGTACCGCGTGGACGAGAACTACGTGCTGCACGCCGACCTGCCCGGCATGGACCCCGGCAGCATCGACGTCAATGTCGACCGAGGGGTGCTCACGCTGACCGCGCATCGGACGCCGCCGCCCGAGAACGACGTGCGATGGCTGACCAGCGAACGTTTCGCCGGTGTCTACCGGCGCCAGATCACCCTCGGCGACGACATCGACACCGAACGGATCGCCGCCAGCTACGACAACGGTGTGCTCAATCTGACCATCCCGTTGCACGAGCGTGCCAAGCCACGGCAGATCCGTGTCGCGCACGGCCAGGACAGTGGCCAGAAGCTGGTGACGAGCACGTCGGAGCAGTCCCGGACCGCGACGGAAGGAGGCGAATGAGTAGAGACGACACAGTGATCCTTGGGTAGTTCAGGTGGCCGGGCGCGACTCGGCACGGGCGTCACGGCCCGCATCTCATCCTCTCGTTCATGTCGTCCGAGTTCGCCCGGCCACCGCCGTTCTCCGCAGCAAGGTGCTCTCATGTCCACACCCATCAATACGCCCACGAGCGAAGGTCAGCTCGGCGGAGCGGACCTGCGCTCGCTGACGATCCGGGAGCTGGTCGCCGAACTCACACGGATCGAGGACCGCCTCAACAACGCACGCGCCGCGGCCCGCTACCACCCGAGCCCCGAAACCGCGCGCCTGGAACGTCGGATGCGGGCCATCTGCACGCATCTGCGCGCACGTCGGAGCGCTTCTCGGGCCGGCGACCACCCGCCTGCCGACGCCGACGAGGCGGATCTGATCGAGCAGTCGATGCCGGTCGACGCCGACCCCGACGAGGAATACCCGCACCAGGACGAATCGCCGCTGCCGGAGGCACGCCCCCCCCGTCCGACCTGACGGCCACACCGGGGGGCTGCGCGCCGAGGGGAGGGACTGCTGGAACAGTCATCGGTATGACGAAGGAACGGTCGCGGAGTTTCGGCCGGGCGGCCGCGGCATACGAGAAGCACCGACCGGAGTACCCGGACGAGATCGTGCACCTCGTCCGGGAGTATGCCGCGCGTCCGATCCGGTCAGCCCTGGAACTCGGAGCCGGCACGGGTAAGCCGGTCGACACCTCGACGGACGGAATGCATTGGCCGGCAACGGAGCTCGTGGGTGATGCCCGGTTCGTTGACCTGCGCGAGACCGTCCTGGAACAACGATTGACCTTCGCCAGGGCCGACTGGATCGGCTACCTGTCGACCGTGTCGGCATACCTCGTGCTGAGCGAGGAGGACCGGGCGGCCGCCTTCGCCGCCATTGGCGACGTGTTGCCGGACGCGGTCGATGTGCACGCCGACGTCACGCTGCACCTCGCCCGTCGCGTGTGAGGGCGGCTCAGATGGCGTAGGGATAGATCCCGAGCATGTATGCCCCGAACCACGCGCTGGTCAGGGTCGTCGCGACGCCGACCGTGATCTGGGTGGTGCGGGACCGTTGCGCGAGCGCCAGCGCGATCGGGACGAGCACCACGAAGGCCGGCAGCAGCAGCCGGACGCGGGAGTTCATCAGCCCGGTCGACAGCAGCACGGTGGCTGCGGCCAGCGTGCCGTAAACGCTGATCTGCCAAGGCAATCGGGTGACGAAGGCGAGGGCGATCAATACCGCGGTCGCCACGATCACCCACGCCGTGACCACGTCGCCCGCCGTCTGGTTGGTGGACAACGTGTCGACCAGATAGCGCACGGTGGCAGCGCCGGCGTCGAACCGGGTGCCCCAGCCGTTGCTCTGGATCCGGAACCACCCCATCGGTGAGCCGGCACGGATGCCGACGAACACCATCCAGCCCAGCCAGCCCAGGGGTGCGAGCGCCGCGCCCACCCACGGCCGCCAGCCGTCCCGTCGGTGCGCGAATGCGGCGATCACCAGGACCGCGATCAACGCGACCGCGGTGGTGCGCGTCAGACCCGCGCACACGGTGAGCAGTCCCGCTGTCAGCCAACGCTTTTCGAGGATCATCCACAGCGCCCAGCCGGCGAAGGCGCAGTAGATCGCCTCGGTGTAGGCCATCGTGAGCACGACACTCATCGGGGTCGAGGCGAAGAGCACCGCCATGATCTGCCCGGCCCGGTCACCGCGCGCCTCGTCGGCGGGCCACCGGCGCAGTGCGCACCATCGGCCGATCCGGTATGCCGCCACCGTCGCGGCCGCTCCGGCGACCAGGCTGGTCAGGATGGCCGCGGCATACGTGCTGATGCCCGGAAACGCGTCGACGGCCCGGACGAACATCGGGTAGCCGGGAAAGAAGGCGTAGGCGGTGTCGGCGGTCTGCTCACCGTGAGCGTCGGTGAGGTTCGCTGGCAGGTCGTTGTAGCCGTGGTGTGCGAGCGCCAGCATCCATTGCCCGTCCCAGGCCGCGAGCATGTCGTGCAGGGATTTGCCGTTGCGGTTGCCGACATACTGCAGCCACCCGGCGCCGATGGCGCGCACCACGACGAAGACGGCGGCACCGGTCAGCCACGACCGCCCGGCCGGCGTGTGCGCCCACCGCGCACGTGCCGCCGGCGGGGAGCTGCTCAGAGGTACTGCCCCGTTGGCCCCGTCGGTCCATCGGCGGGGCCCGGGTGCGTGCCCTGACCGGGCGGTAGGCCGCGCCGCATCGCCTGCAGCTGGGCTTGGGCCGCCATCTGTTGCGCCACGATCGCGGTCTGTATGCCGTGGAAGAGCCCCTCGAGCCAGCCGACCAGCTGCGCCTGGGCGATCCGCAGTTCCGCGTCGCTCGGCGCGTCGTCGGTGAAGGGCAGCGCGATGCGCTCCAACTCCTCGACCAGCTCCGGCGCCAGGCCTTCCTTCAACTCACCGATGGAGCGGTGATGTATGTCGGCCAGGCGTCGCCTGCCCGCCTCGTCCAACGGCGCGTTGCGGACCTCTTCGAGCAACTGCTTGATCATCGAGCCGATGCGCATGACCTTCGCCGGCTGCTCGACCAGATCCGCGGGGTTCTCCTCCGCGGGCGATGCGGTCTGCTCGTCATCGGCCTCGTCACCACTGGGTGGCGTTGCGACACCCATGCCGTCCTGCGTCACGACGACGATCCGCTGCTGGTCCTCCGGGCTGTCCTGGTTGTGCTCGTCAGGCGTCATACCGTCCATCCTGTCAAATGCGGCCGGTTCGGCTGGTCGTTGCGTGGCTGATCATGCGGTGAGCAGCAGCTTGCCGATGTGTTGCGACTCGGCGAGCGCCCGGTGTGCGTCGGCGGCCCGCTCCAGCGGCATGGTCTCCTGCACGACCGGGCGCACGGCGCCGCTGTCGATCAGGGGCCAGACGTGCTCGCGAACGCTCGCGACCACCCGCGCCTTGTCCGCACGGTCGCGCGCACGCAGACCGGTGGCGATGACCGATCCGCGCTTGGCCAGCAGGGCGGCGATATCGAGCTCGCCCGTGCGGCCGCCCTGCATGCCGATGATGTCCAGGCGGCCGTCCGGCGCCAGCGCCTCGATGTTGCGCGCGAGGTACTTCGCGCCGACCACGTCGAGGATGACGTCGGCGCCGCCCTCGGCCGACATGAGCTCGACGAAGTCCTGTTCCCGGTAGTTGATCAGGATGTCCGCGCCCAGTTCAGCGCAGCGCTGCAGCTTCTGCGCCGAGCCCGCGGTGACCGCGACCCGGGAGCCGAACGCCTTGGCCAGCTGGATGGCCATCGTCCCGATGCCGCTGGAGCCGCCGTGCGCGAGCAACAGCTCGCCCGGTTGCAGGCGCGCGGTCATGAACACGTTGGACCACACCGTGCACACGACCTCCGGCAATGCCGCCGCCTCGACCAGGGCCAGGTCCGCCGGGACGGGCAGCAGCTGCCCGACCGGCACGGAGACCTGCTCGGCATACCCGCCGCCGGCCAGGAGGGCACAGACCCGGTCGCCGACCGACCAGCCGGTGACCGCGGAGCCGACGGCGCTGATCGTGCCGCTGACCTCGAGGCCAGGGATCTCGGACTCACCCTTGGGCGGCGGGTAATGCCCCTGGCGTTGCATCAGGTCCGCTCTGTTCACGCCGGCAGCGGCCACGTCGACGAGCACCTCGTCGTCACTGATCGTGGGCGCGGGTATGTCGGAGAGGGTCAGCACGGACTCGTCGCCGAAGCTCGGCAGGGTGATCGCACGCATGGTTCCGACGGTACGCGGCGCGGTCGACGACCGGCGACGGGACCACTCAGCCCTCGCCCATGCCCTCGACGGGCGCGTCGCCGTCGCCGCCGCGGACCTTCGCGGCGATGCGCTTGCCGACGTCGCCGTCGATGCCGGCCCAGTAGTCCAGCGCCCGATCCAGCACCTCATCGGTCAGCCCGCCGAGCAACGAGCCACTGACCTGCTCGACCAGCGCCTCGCGCTGGGCATCGTCCATCACCTCGCGCACCAGCGTGCCCGGCTGCCCGAAATCGTCGTCCTCGGCGTGCAGCCGGTATGCCGAGCGGACCATCTCGGTGTCGGTCTCCCAGCCGTCCTCCGCGGGGCCGGTCGTGTCCGACCAAGCGTGTCCCGTGCTGTTCGGCGCGTAGACCGCGGCGTTGCTCTGCTGGTCGTAGTTCATCTGGCCGTCGAACAGGTAACTGTCCACCTCGGTCCGCGGCCGGTTGACCGGCAGCTGGTGAAAGTTGGTGCCGATCCGATTGCGCTGGGCGTCGTTGTAGGCGAACGCCCGGCCGAGCAGCATCTTGTCGGGGGAGAGCCCGATGCCGGGCACCAGGTTGCCGGGCGAGAACGCGGCCTGCTCGATCTGGCCGAAGAAGTTGTCCGGATTGCGGTTCAGTGTGAAGCGACCGACCGGGATCAGCGGATAGTCGGCGTGGGACCAGATCTTGGTCAGATCGAACGGGTTGAACCGGTAGTCGGCCGCCTCGGCATACGGCATGACCTGCACCGAGACGCGCCAGCTCGGGTGGTCACCGCGTGCGATCGCCTCGAACAGGTCGCGCCGATGGAAATCGGCGTCCGAACCGGCGACGGCGGCGGCCTCGTCGTTACTGAAGAACTCCATGCCCTGGTCGGTGTGGAAGTGGTACTTCACCCAGAACTTCTCCCCGCCGGCGTTGATCCACATGAACGTGTGCGACCCGTAGCCGTTCATGTGCCGCCAGGTGCGCGGCAGTCCGCGCTGCCCCATCACATAGGTGACCTGGTGAGCGGACTGCGGGTTGAGCGTCCAGAAGTCCCACTGCATGTTGTTGTCGCGCAGCCCGGAGTCGGGCAGCCGCTTCTGGCTGCGGATGAAGTGCGGGAACTTCATCGGGTCGCGCAGGAAGAACACCGGGGTGTTGTTGCCGACGATGTCGTAGTTGCCCTCCGAGGTGTAGAACTTCATCGAGAAGCCGCGCACGTCCCGCCAGGTGTCGGGGCTGCCCATCTCACCGGCGACGGTCGAGAACCGGATCAGCATGTCGGTGCGTGCGCCCTTGGCGAAGACGGCGGCCTTGGTGAACGCCGAGACGTCCTCGGTCACCTCCAGCACACCGAAGGCGCCCGCTCCCTTGGCGTGCGGCTGGCGCTCGGGCACCTTCTCCCGGTTGAAGTGCGCCATCTGCTCCAGGAAGTGCACGTCGTGCAGCAGCAGGGGACCGTTGCTGCCCACCGACAGGGTGTCGCGGTCGCTGGGTGCGTGGGCGCCCCACCCGGTGGTGGAGCCGGTGCTTGGACGGTCAGTCATCTGTCTCTCCGATCCGGTGTCGTGCCTGGTCAGGCGCGGCGACCACGGCGTCGCGGTCGCCGGCACCTGGGGCACATACCCACTCGGTCGGTTCTGCACCGGCCGATGACCGGTGGGTGGGTCAGTCGCCGGTTCGCAGGATCGTCACGACCACTGTGGGCACGGAATGCTGTCTGTCCGCGGGCCGTTCGAATGTGTATGACGCCCTGCACTGTGCCGGTCCTGCGACGTGACGTCGTGGTCGTCGGCGCCGGACAGGCCGGCCTGTCGGCGGCACACTTCCTTCGTAGGGGTGGACTCGAACCCCGCGCCGACTTCGAGGTGCTCGACGCCAACCCCACACCCGGCGGCGCCTGGAGCCACCGGTGGGACGCCCTGACGCTGGGCGACGCCCACGGCATACACGACCTGCCGGACTTCCCGCTGGGCGAGCCGGACCCGGCCGAGCCCGCCCGCGAGGTGGTCAGGCGGTATTACGGCGCGTACGAGCGGCACGAGGCACTGCAGGTGCAACGGCCGTGGCGGGTGACGGCGGTCGAGGACTCGGGCCACGGTCCGCTGCTGGTGCATGCGGCGCACGACGGCCGGCGTCGGGACTATCTCGCCGATGCGGTGATCAGCGCCACCGGCACGTGGGACCGGCCGTATGTGCCGCGCTACCCGGGTCACTTCGCCGGCGCGCAGCTGACCACGAGGGACTTCCGGGCACCGGAGGACTTCCGCGGCCGGCGGGTGCTGGTCGTCGGCGGCGGCGCCTCGGCCGTGCAGTTCCTCCTGCTGCTCGAGCGGTATGACGTCTCCACGGTCTGGTCCACCCGGCGCCCGCCGCAGTGGGTCGACCGGACCGTCGGGCCGCGCTGGGGCGCCGAGGTGGAACGACGCGTCGCGAGCAAGACGCGGGCCGGTCTGCCGGCCGGTTCGGTGGTCTCCCACACCGGGTTGCTGCGCCGGCCCGAGTATGACGCCGGCATCGCCCGCGGGACGCTCGTGAGCCGCGGGCCGATCGCCCGACTGACCGAGCGCGGCGTCGACTTCACCGACGGAAGCCACGAGGACGTCGACGTGATCCTGTGGGCGACCGGCTTCCGGGCCTCCCTCGGGCATCTGACGCCACTGCGGCTGCGCGAGCCCGGCGGCGGCCTGCTCGTCGCGGACGACGCCGGGTCGCGGGTGCCGGCGCCGGGGTTGTGGGGGGGGGTGTCCGGGCCGCGCGCCGCCACCCGGGGCGCCCCCCGCGCCGGCCCCCGCGCGGCCCGTGGGACGCTCCGGCTGCTCCGTGATCGAGCCGCCGCATGAACACCCCACATCCGAGCCACCAGACCGTCACTCGGCGGCGCGCGGTTGCGGGGGTGGGCGGTGCCCGAGCCGTCGGCTGAGATCGGCGGCGGCCGACCGCACGGCCGCGACCAGCGGGCCGGCGGCGGGTGGGTCCTCCGCGGGGTAAGTCACCGCGATCCCAGCGGCAGGACCCCCGTTGTGGTCCAGTGCGGCAACCGCCACTGACGCGAAACCCACTGACACGGAGCCGGTCTCGACGGCATACCCGCGCCGGCGAACTTGCGCCAGCTCCGAGTTCCGCGCCGTCAGCGAGGTCGGGCCGAGGCCGTTGCGTTGCACGAACGAGCCACGGTCGGGGTAGAGCGCACGCACCTGCGGGCCGGGCAGCGCAGCCAGCATGGCCAGCCCGGACGCGGTCACCGCGGCCGGCAGCCGCACGCCGACATCGGTGACCAGGGACGGTCGTCGCGGGGCGCGCTCCTCGATCACGTAGAAGACATCGCGGCCGTGCAACACGGCCAGGTGGGCGTTGTGCGTGGTGCCCTCGACGAGCCGGGCGAGCACCGGCCGGGCGATCCGTTGCAGCGGCGCCTGCCGCACGTATGCCGTGCCCAACTCGAACGCCGCGACGCCCAGACCCCACCGCCGGTCGTCGGACAAGTGGGTCACGAAGCCGGCATCGGACAGCACCGCCAGCAGGTGGTAGGTCGAGGACCGGGGCAGCCCCAGCTGACGTGCGATCGCGGCGGCCGGCATCGGTTCGGCGTGCCGGGCCAACAGCTGCAACAGGGCGACGGCCGAGGCCGCCGCGGGGGCGTTCGCCATACCGTGCAGTGTCTCAGATCCGAGACACTAAGCCGCGCCAGGTGCTGTCCGTGCCGCGGCGGCGGGTATGCAATGGGTCACATGAGCGAAACTGTTGTTCTCGGAGTCGGCGCCCTCTCCATCGGCGATGTGGTCGCCGTCGCCCGGCGCGGCGCCCTCGTGGAGATCTCCGAGGAGTCGCTGGCCGAGGTGGGGCGCCGCCCCCCCACCAACCAGCCGCGCGCCCACGACCCCCTCCCCCCCAACCGCGGCTACCCCCGGTTCGGTGCGCGCGCCCCCAAGCACAACCCCGCCCCGTCGCGC
>NZ_JBQCGS010000011.1:0-14626 GCF_051955415.1 Flexivirga sp. | reverse complement strand
TGGTCCGCTCGTGACGTTCCGTGTCCGCTCGGTTCAGCCGAGCGGCACGAAGCGCAGCTCCTGCGTGGCGGGTTTGCGCGCGGAACCGGCTGCCGACTTCGTGCCGGTCCAGTTCCGGTAGGGCTCGGTGCGGGCCGGGCCGCCCTTGCCGCCGCCCAGGTCCAGCACCAACCCGCTGTAGCGGTTGACCAGCCGGAACGCGTTGCCGCCCTTGCCCTGGGTGGCTTGGATGAACCACTGTTGGCCGGCGGTCGGCCCGTCGCCACCGACCGGTGAGAGTCCGGTCGTCGCGCCCCAGGCCCGCCCGGTCGTGGAGGTGTCATCGACGCCGAGCGCCAGGCCGGAGGACGCGTTGCGGACCGTGTAGGAACCGTCGCCGTTGGAGCGGAATCGCCAGTGTGTGGAGGCCGAGTTCCCCTGGGCGACAACGGTCTTGGAGCCGACCGCAGCCAGCGCGCCACCGGCGGCGAGCAGCCGGTAATCCTGCCCGACGCGGACCGCTGACGTCGCGGGCCGGTCGGTGTCGATCGTGATGGTGGCGTAGTCGCCGTCCGAGCCGTTGGCGCACGCGATGGAGCAGTAGCTGCGGAACGTCTTGCCGACCGTGGTGCCCTGCGTCTTGCTGATCGGGTCGATCAACCAGCGATACCAGCTGCTGTTGGCGTATGCCGAACCCGTGTCGCCCACCAACGTCCACTTCGGGTGGGCGAGGTCGTCCGTGGCGTAGATGCGCTGCGGAGTGTTGTCGGACAGGCGTTCCGGCGTGCCGATGTACTTGCCGAGGTAGGCGTCGTAGGCGATGTTCAGGATGAACAGGTCGGAGTTCGGCGGCAGGGTGCCGGCCGCCTGCTGCTGCCGCCAGGTGCCCTTGGTGGTGGGGTCGTACTCCTTGTCCGGCGCGACATACCCGGTCGGCGAGCTGGCCGTCGAGACGACGCCGCTCTCCTTGCCGCCGACCCCGGGCTGGCGCCAGGCGCCGTCGTAGTACTTCTGCCAGGTGCCGGTCGCCATCTTGCCGCTGATCGGCGCGCGGGCGACGTGCTCGGTGAAGCCACCCCAGCTGCCGCCCTTGTCCACGATGCGCGAGCCGTAATAGACGTAGAAGTAACCGGACTTCATGTCGACGAACAGGCGCGGATCGCCGTCGCCGTAGTAGTAGGTCTGCTCCGGGAACGCGTGGGTGTCACCGCGTGTCGTGCTGTACGGCGAGGTGATCGCGTGGCCCTTGATCTGCCACGTCTTGCCGTGGTCGGTGGACACGGCGTAGTCGATCGCGTCGTAGTGCAGTCCGTCATCGAACGGCCGTGGGGTGAATTCGTTGTGGATCAGGCCGATCCAGTTGCCGGTGTCCGGGTCGACCCAGGTGCCGACCAGGTCGCAGTAGTTCGCGAAGGAGTAGCCGGTGGGTGTCGGGGTCGCCGTCGCCTCGCGGCCGGTGGGGCCGTTCAGGCAGCGCCATACGGTGTCGTCGTTGCGGTCCGGCGGGTTGGCCGGGTCGGCGGCCGTCGACAGCGCCTCGTCCTTGGGGGCGGTGTCCATGTCCTTGCCGGTGTAGAACTCCCACTCGTGCACGCTGTCGGCGCTGTAGAGGGAGGCGGACTGCTGGAAGTGGAAGGTGCCGTCGGCGTCGATGAACGGCGCGGCGGGGGTGTCGGTCGGATGGTTGTAGGCGCCGATCGTGCCGACATCGATCGTGTACGACGGCGCCTGCGGCGCGGCGCTCGCGCCCGGTGCGGCGGCGACGGTGGCCAGCGCGATGGCTGTCACTCCGGCGCTGCGCAGGGTCGTGGTCCGGTGCATGGGATGACCTCTTCTCTCGGCGAGCTGCGGCGGGGACGCGCAGCCTGGCGTTGTCGAGGCTAACGAGCAATTGACGTTAGATGAGCGTTCAAGCCCAAAAACTTCATCAAGAATCAAAGTCGGATCCTGTGCGACCCTGTGCGAGGTCGGGGTGGGCCGCCGCTGACCGGCCGGCGGGCGGTGCCCGGCGGTGGCAGTCCGCGACCGCGGAACTCCGATGGACCACGCACCGTTTTGTGAGGAGTGGGCCGGACACCGTATGCTTGACCCACCGATCAACCTCAGGCTGATGTGGCATGCCCGAAAGACGGCTTGTCGCGGTTGCGTGAGCGCTCGGAGGGCACTAGCTCAATTGGCAGAGCACCGGTCTCCAAAACCGGGGGTTGGGGGTTCAAGTCCCTCGTGCCCTGCACGACAGATTCACCAGAAGCAACGAGTCAGGAGTCACCGTGAGCACGAGCACCGCCTCGACGCGCGGCTCCGCCGACGAGAAGCCGCGGGGTGGCCCCCTCGGCAAGCTGGTGCTGTTCATCCGGCAGGTCATCGACGAGTTGCGCAAGGTGGTGCGGCCGACCCGTGACGAGCTGGTCAGCTACACCGTCGCGCTGGTCGTCTTCCTGGTGATCCTGATGGCTTACGTCGTCGGTTTGGACCAGCTGCTGGTGCACCTCGTCGACTGGGTCTTCGCCTGAGGCGTATGACGCCGCGGCGTCATACAGCGCCATACAGGCGTCCGGTACGACACGGAACATCAAGGAAAGCAGGGCAATGACTGGCGAGCTGGACCCGCAGGAGGCTGCGGCGCTGGACGCGACGCGCGCCGAGGACGAGGCATGGGACGCCGACCTGAAGGCTGAGGACGGCCAGGCCGTCGACGCTCTCGTGCTCGCGCACGACGAGGACGTCGACGCACCGGCGGACGACATCCGCGAGGCCATCGAGGACCAGATCGATGCCGCCGACGGTGACAGCGACACCGAGCAGGCACTGGAGATCGCCCGTGACGGTGCCGACCCGGAGGACCCGGCCGAACTCGACGCCATCCACCGCACCGAGACCGACGTCGAGGACGACGGCGACGACTTCGACCCGGACGCAGCCGAGGCCGGTGACGACCCGCAGGCCGAGGCCGAGATCGCCGAGGCAGACGACGACACGGCCGCCGAGGCCGACGCCGAGCGTGACGAGGCAGAGGTCGACGGCGCCGAGGGCGACGAGGAGGCCGAGGCCGAGGTCGCCGGCGAGGCCGCCGACCTCGGCGAGGACGTCGCCGGCGACGACACCGGGGACAGCGCCGACGGGGACAGCGCCGACGGGGACAGCACCGACGAGGCTCCCGCGCTGACCGCTGACGAGCAACGTGCCGCCTTCATCGCCGACCTCAAGATGCAGTTCGGCGAGTGGTATGTCGTGCACTCCTACGCCGGCTACGAGAAGCGCGTCAAGGCCAACCTCGAGACCCGCATGACCAGCCTCAACATGGAGGACTACATCTTCCAGGTCGAGGTTCCCATGGAGGAGTTCACCGAGATCAAGAACTCCCAGCGCAAGACCGGCACCCGCGTGCGGATGCCCGGATACGTGCTGGTGCGCATGGACCTCACCGACGAGAGCTGGGGCGCGGTGCGCCACACCCCGGGTGTGACCGGTTTCGTGGGCAATGCCCACCAGCCGTCGCCGCTGTCGATCGACGAGGTCGTGACGATGCTCAACCCGGTCTTCGAGGAGCCGGCCGGCGCGACCGAGTCGGGTGCTCCTGCGGCCGGTGGTGCGGCCAAGCCCGGCAAGACCGCGGCGAGCGCGGACGTCGATTTCGAGGTCGGCGAGTCCGTCACCGTCATGGAGGGCCCGTTCGAGACTCTGCCCGCGTCGATCTCCGAGATCAACACCGACACCCAGAAGCTCAAGGTGTTGGTGTCCATCTTCGGCCGGGAGACCCCGGTCGAGCTGTCGTTCAACCAGGTCGCCAAAATCTAAACCCGACGAAGTTTCTCCCCCGCTTCGCTCCTCCGAATACTTCGCGGGGGCCCCGAACGGGAAGCGGTGGAGCGATGAGGAAAGAACCCTGACCGGGACTGCCGGCTCAGGACAATGCAACCGGGTCATCGCCCACGGCGTAGGCCCACGAGAAGGAATAGAGCATGCCTCCCAAGAAGAAGGTCGCCGGCTTCATCAAGCTGCAGATCCAGGCCGGCCAGGCGACCCCTGCCCCGCCTGTCGGTCCCGCGCTCGGTCAGCACGGCGTCAACATCATGGAGTTCGTCAAGGCGTACAACGACGCCACGGCGGACAAGCGCGGCAACGTCATCCCGGTGGAGATCACGGTCTACGAGGACCGCTCCTTCACCTTCATCACCAAGACCCCGCCGGCCGCCGAGCTGATCAAGAAGGCCGCCGGTGTCGCCAAGGGTTCCGGTGAGCCGCACAAGAACAAGGTCGGCAAGCTGACCAAGGACCAGGTCCGTGAGATCGCCACCGAGAAGATGGCCGACCTCAACGCCCACGACGTGGAGCAGGCTTCGCGCATCATCGCCGGCACTGCACGCTCGATGGGCATCGAGACCGAGTAACACCACCAACACACCGTGGATGGGCCCGCTTCGGCCCGCACAACCACAACCCTGAAGGGAAACCACATGAAGCACAGCAAGAACTACCGCGCAGCGGCGGAGCAGATCGACAAGAGCAAGGTCTACGCGCCGCTGGAGGCCGTGCGTCTGGCCAAGGCCGGTGCCAAGACCAAGTACGACTCGACCGTCGAGGTCGCGTTCCGTCTCGGCGTCGACCCGCGCAAGGCCGACCAGATGGTCCGCGGCACCGTCAACCTGCCCAACGGCACCGGTAAGACCGCCCGCGTGCTGGTCTTCGCCAACGGTGACAAGGCTGCCGCCGCGGAGGCCGCGGGTGCGGACTTCGTCGGTTCGGACGAGCTGCTCGACAAGGTCGCCGGCGGCTGGACCGACTTCGACGCGGTCGTCGCCACGCCCGACCTGATGGGCAAGGTGGGTCGTCTCGGTAAGGTCCTGGGTCCGCGCGGCCTGATGCCGAACCCGAAGACCGGCACCGTCACGATGGACGTCGCCAAGGCCGTCTCCGACATCAAGGGCGGCAAGATCGAGTTCCGCGTCGACAAGCACTCCAACCTGCACTTCATCATCGGCAAGGTCTCCTTCGACGAGAAGGCCCTGATCGAGAACTACGGTGCGGCGCTGGAGGAGATCCTGCGTCTGAAGCCGGCCGCTTCGAAGGGCCGCTACATCTCCAAGGCGACGATGTCGACCACGATGGGCCCGGGCATCCCGCTCGATGCCTCCGTCACGCGCAACCTGATGGGAGAGGACGCCGACGCCTGATCGTCGCTCTCCCGCCACACGCACGCGGCCGTCGTCCCCCGGGGACGGCGGCCGTTTGCGTATGGCGCGCAGCCGTCGCATCCCGTCATTCGGTGGATGTCGGCAAGGGGCGGCGCCGACGGTGCGGGTCCGGCACCGGCACGGCCGCCAGCAAGGAGCGCGTGTAGGGGTCCTGCGGATCGTCGTAGATCTGCGCGACCGGGCCGGACTCGACCAGCCGGCCCTGCTGCATCACAGCCACCCGGTCGGCGATGCCGCGCACGACCGCCAGATCGTGGGAGACCACCAGCAGGGCGAGGCCGCGTTCGTCGCGGAGATCTCCGAGCAGGTTGAGGATCTGCGCCCGGATGGACACATCCAGCGCCGACACCGGCTCGTCGGCGATGATCATCCGCGGTTGCGTCGCCAAGGCACGCGCGATGCCGATGCGCTGACGCTGGCCGCCGGAGAACTGGTGTGGGTAACGGTCCAGGTGCTCCGGCTCCAGACCGACCGACGTGACGAGATCTTCCAATGCCTGTCGATCGCGGGGGAGACCGTGGTTGCGCAGCGGCCCGGAGACGATGCGTGCGACCGTCTGGCGGGGGTTGAGCGAGGTGTAGGGGTCCTGGAAGACGACGCTCAGTTCCCGCCGGAGGGTGCGCAGTCCACGGCCGCGCAGCTGCGCCACATCGTTGCCGTCGAAAAGGATCCGGCCGGACGTGGGGTCCGTCAGCCGCAGCGCCAGGCGGGACAGCGTCGACTTGCCCGAGCCGGACTCGCCGACGAGTGCGACCGTCTCACCGGGCGCGACATCGAGCGAAACGTCCTGCACCGCATGCGTTTCCGCCCCCGGCCGGAAGGCCGAGCGGCTGCGGAACGTCTTGCTGACGTTGCGCAGGCTCAACAAGGGCTCAGTCATGGGGCAGCTCCCGCTCGGCGGTGTAGTGGCAGGCGGCACGGTGCTGGTCGCTGCCCGGCCGCGGGTCCAGCGGCGGGCGCTGCGTGCGGCAGGCGTCGCCCACCGCGGCGGCGAACGCGCACCGCGGGTGGAACGGACAGCCGCCCGGCAGGTTGGTGCCCGACGCCGGCACGCCGGGTATGGCGGCCAGTCTGCCGGGAGCCTCCAGGTTCGGGGTCGCCTGCAGCAGGGCCCGCGTGTAGGGGTGCGCCGGACGGTCGAAGATGTCCAGGACGCTGCCCGATTCGACGATCCGGCCGGCATACATGACGGCGATCCGGTCGGCGGTCTCGGCGACGACGCCGAGGTCGTGGGTGATGAGCACCAGCGCCATACCGAGATCGTCGGTGAGCCCGGTGAGCAAATCGAGCACCTGCCGCTGGACGGTGACATCCAGAGCAGTGGTGGGCTCGTCGGCGATCAGGATCGCGGGTTCGTTGACGATCGCCATGGCGATCATCGCGCGTTGCCGCATGCCGCCACTGAACTCGTGCGGGTAGTCGTCGACGCGGCGCTGCGGCTCCCGGATGCCGACCCGTCCGAGCACTTCCACGGCACGCTTGCGCGCGGTCGCGCGATCCACGTGATGGTGCAACCGGTAGGCGTCGCTGATCTGTCGGCCGATGGTCCTGAAAGGGTTCAGCGACGCCAAGGCGTCCTGGAAGACCATTGCGATCGTGCTGCCGCGCAACGCGACTCGTCGCTTCTCCGACATGGCATTGAGGTCCGCGCCCTCGATCAGGACGCTGCCGTCCACGGTGGCCGACTCGGGCAGCAGGCCGATGGACGCCAGTGCCGTCGCGGACTTGCCCGAGCCGGACTCGCCCACGACGGCCAGCACCTGACCCGGGTAGGCGTCCAGCGTCACACCGTTGACCGCGGCGACGGGGCCGGACGAGCCGCGGAAGGTGACCCGCAGGTCACGCAGGCTCAGAGCGGGACTAACCACGGCGCACCCTCGGGTCGATGGAGCCTTGGACGACGTCGACGATCAGGTTGCCGACGATGATCAGCGCGGCGCCGAAAAGTGCTGTGCCGACCACGATCCCGAGATCATGGGAGGAGACGCCACCGATCAGCAGGTCACCGATGCCGTGCATGCTGAACACCCGCTCGGTGAAGATCGACCCGCTCAGCAGCATGGCCAGATCGAGGCCGAACAGCGTGGTGATCGGCACCCACACGCCGCGGCGCGCGGTGCGGCGCACGGTGCGCCGGTTCGCACCGGTGGCGCGCTGGGCGAGCAGATGATCGGAGCCGAGTTCGTCGAGCATCTGGTTGCGGGCGAACCGTGCGTAACCCGCTGCGTTGATCAGCCCGATGACGCACCAGGGCAGGATCAGGTGCCAGGCCCAGTCCACCGGGCTCTGGGTCAGTGGCACGTAACCGGACACCGGCACCATGTTCAGCTGGAAACCGAACAGCAGGATCCCCAACAGCCCCAACAGGTATGCCGGGGTCGCGACCAGGAACAACGAACCGCCGCGCACCATCGCATCCGGCCAACGGCCGCGGAAGATCGCGGCGAGCGGCCCGAGCGTCATACCCACGAGGAGGGAGACGGCGGCACCGCCGAGGGCGATCGACGCGGTGACCGGCAGGCGGGACCAGATCAGGCCGGTGACCGACTGCCGCTGGTCGAAGGAGAAGCCGAAGCACGGTGCGGAACAGTGCGCAGCCTCGGCCCCCGTGCCGTAGGTGCGGCCGACGAACAGCCCCTTGAGGAAGTCCAGCCACTGCACGAAGGCGCTGTGGTCGGTGCCCATGAAGTGCTTCACCTGCGCGAGTCGCTCCGGCTGGCAAGGCTTTCCACACATGACTCGGGCGGGGTCGGACGGGCCGCTGTAGAACAGCATGAAGACGCAGAAGGAGATCGCGAGCAGGACCAGCAGCGAGACCAGCAAGCGCCGGGCGAGGTAGGAGGTCATCGGGCGTTCTCCTCGGCACGCACGTCGAAGGCATCCCGCAGGGCATCGCCGAGCAGGGTCGCGCCCAGCACGATGAGCAGCAGGACGGCCGACGGGAAGATGAGGTAGCCGGCGTCGGCGCCGGTGTAGGTCCAGGTGATGGACGAGCCGATGAGGACACCCAGGTCCGGGGTGTCGGCGCCGATGCCGACCCCGAGGAAGCTCAGTCCGGCGGACACCGCCACGGTCGCCGGGAAGCTCAGCGCGACCACGACAGCGAGCGTGCCGACCAGGTTGGGCAGGAGTTCTCCGCCGAACACCCGGTGCAGCGGCGTGCCGGAAGCCTTTGCCGCGTCGATGAATTCACGGGCCGCCAGTTGTTTGGTCTGGGTGTGGATCAATCGCGCGGTGCTCACCCAACCGAATGCGGCCAGCACGACGGCCAGGACCACGGGTTTGGGGATGTCGGCCGGCACGATCAGTTGCAGGGCGATCAGGAACAGCAGCGTGGGGAAGCCGAACATGAAGTCCACGAACCGGCCCAGCGCCGCTTCGAACCAACCGCCGAGATAGCCCATCGCCATACCGACGGCGGCACCGATGATGACCGACACGATGGTGGCCGCCAGGGCGATCAGGATCGTGGTGCGCAACCCGTAGACCACCAGCGCGAACAGGTCGCGACCGGTGCCCGGCTCGACCCCGAACCAGTGGGCGCCGCTCACCCCGCCGAAGGTGCCGATCGGGTTGCCGCCGTTGTTGCCGTCGACGAGCTCGCCGTGGAAATCACTCGGGTTCTGCCCCTCCAGGGCGGTCAGCAACGGAGCGCAGAAGCCGGCCACGATGACCGCCAGCAGGGCGAGCGCCCCGATCCGGCCGCCACCGGACCGCATGGTCCGGTGGACGGCGGCGCTGATCGGGGAGCGGCTGCGCGCAACCGCGGTCGTCACTTGCGCAGGCCCTGGACCAGCACGTTCGGGTACGTCGGGAAGGTCGGGATGTAGGTGTCCGTGACGTTGCTGCCGTTGAGGTAGGCCTGGTGCGAGTAGTAGAGCGGCACGGCCGGCGCCTGCTGCATGATCTGCTTGTCGATCGCCGTCCAGGCGGCGTCGGCCCCGGCTGGGTCGGTGATGCCGGTCGCCTTGTTGATCGCGGCATCCACGGCCGGGTCGTTGAATTTCGACAGGTTGAAGTTGCCGCCGCCGATCTGGTTGGACGCGAACACCGGCTGCAGTTGCGCGTAGGCACCCGGGTAGTCGGCCTGCCAGCCGGAGATCGTCAGGTCGAAGTTGTTGCCCTGCGAGACGGTCGCCAGCCAGGTGTCGCTGTCCTTGCCGGCCAGCTTGACGTTGATGCCGATCTTCTTCAGGTCCGCCTTGATCGACGCGGCCTGCTTGGCCTCCTGCGGCGTGGTCGAGTCGTAGACCAGGGTGAGGGTCGGCACCTTGGTGTTGCCGAGCAACTGCTTGGCCTTGGCGATGTCACCGGTGGCCGGGGCGGGGTAGAGGTCGAACTTCTGGTAGCCCTGGACTCCCGGCGGGATCAGCGTGGTCGCCAGCGACCCGGCATACGTCGGGCCGCCTGCGATCGTCTGCAACGACTTCTTGTCGATCGCGTACTGAAGTGCCTTGCGGACGTTGAGGTTCTTCAGGCCCGGCCGGCTGGTGTTGATCGCGAGGAACTCCACGGCACCGGAGGGGGAGACGGTCGTGCGCGCCTTCACCGCCGGATCGGAGTTGATCTTCGGCACGATCGCGGCGGTCACCGCGACACCGGCGCCGTTCTTGTCGTCGCCCTGATCGTCGACCATGCGCTGCGCGAGCGTGTCGGGGTCCAGGCCCATCTCGTAGACGACCTGGTCCGGCGCACCCAGGCGCACCGGGTCGGAGCTCTTCTGCCAGTGCGGGTTTCGCTTGAGCGTCACCTTGGAACCGACGGTGTATGACGCCACCTGGTAGGGGCCGGACGACGGCGGGGTGTGGTCGTATGCCGGAATGCCCATCCCGGCCTTGGCGGGGATCGGGGCGAAGGCCGGCATCGAGGCGACCCAGCCCCAGTCGGCGAACGGCCGGACCAGGTGGAAGACGATCGTGTTCTTGTCCGGCGTCTGGATGGAGTCCAGCTGCTTGCCCTTGGCCGGACCCTGGTATTTCTCGCCGCCGACCAGCAGCGCCTTGTGATAGCTCAAGCCGCCCTGCAGCTGCGGGTCGAAGCTGCGCTCGATGCCGAACTTGATGTCCTGTGCGGTGATGACACTGCCGTCGGCGTACTTCTGGCCCGACTTGAGCCGGTAGGTCCACGTCCTGCCGCCGTCGGACGGCGTGCCGGTGGTGGTCGCCAGGTCCGGCACGAGCTGGGTGTCGCCGTTGGGGGACGTCTTCCACGTCGTCAGGCCGCGCACGATCAGGTGGATCGAGCTGGTGCCGAGGTTCTGGCTTTTGGCGGGGTCGAAGTGGATCTCCTTGCTGGAGGAGTATTCGTAGAGCGTGCCGCCCTTGGCCGGTGCGGCCGTCGCGCCGTGCCCGCCGGTCGAGGCACCGGTGGAGGAGGAGCCGTGGGAATTGGCGTTGCAGGACGCCAGCGCCAGGCTTCCGGCGAGTGCGGTGACGGCGATGAGTGAAGCGCGACGACGGGACATGTCGACCTTTCGGGAAGGACCAGGGGTGCCAGGAAGTTATCGACATACTAGGTGCGCGTTATGACAATGACCTCCGTGGGGTACGCACCGCTGCGCCGACGACCACCAGCAAGCCGGTAACAGCCATCAGGTAGCACAGCCCGTGTTCGAAGGCGATCCGCGGACCCTGCCCGGCGGCCCCGAAGAACACGATCCCGATCAACGCGACACCGACGGTGTTGCCGATCTGTTGCACGGCCGACAGCGTGCCGGACAGCGATGCTGCCTCTGCCGGAGCGACCGAGGACATCACGGTGGCGATCTGGCTGGTCAGGCAGATGCCCATGCCGACACCGGTGAGCACCAGTCCGGGGGCGAGCCACCACCCACCGGCGCCGGGGGCGTCGGCGACCACGACGGCGGTGAGCGCATGGCCGGCCAGGCACAGTCCGGCACCGGCGACGCCCGCACGGGCGCCCAGTCGTCCGGACAGTTGCTCGGCGCGCGCCGTGCCGACCAGGTACGCCACTGCGAGGAAGGTGAACATCGCACCCGACTCCAGGGCGCTGAGTCCGCGGCCGCCCTGCAGGTAGATCGCCAGCACCAGGAAGTAGGACGCCATACCGAGGAAGAGCAGGGTCTGCAAGGCCAGCCCGGCGCGCAGCGTCGCCGAGCCGCGCAGCACCGCGCCGAGCATCGGCTCCTCGCCCCGTCGCAGCAGCGTCCGGCAACGCATCACCAGCACAGCTGCCAGCACCACCGAGCCGGCCAGGCAGACCCAGGTCCACGCCGGCCACCCGAGCCGCCGGCCTTCGAGCAGCGGCAACAGCACGGCGGTGAGGGCGCCGGTGGCCAGGACTGTCTCGAGGGCGTCGAGCCGGGGCGGGTGGTCCGGCCGGGTCGCCGGCAGCTGCCGTACGAGCGCGAGTATGGCGCCTCCGATCGGCACGTTGACCAGGAAGATCGAGCGCCAGCCGAGACCGAGGACGTCCAGCTGGATGAGCGCGCCACCGATGAGCTGACCGCTCGCGGCGGCGAGCCCCATCACGGTCGAGTAGGCGCCGATAGCACGCACCCTCGCGGGGCCCTGGTAGATCTCGCCGATCAGCGCGAGCACCATCGGCGTGATGAGCGCACCGCCGGCACCCTGCACGATGCGGGCGCCGGTGAGCGCGAGGATCGACGGTGCCAGTCCGCAGGCAGCCGAGGCGGCGGTGAAGAGCGTCACCCCCCAGCCGAAGATGCGCCGTCGGCCCCATCGGTCACCGGCTCGTGCGCCGGCCAGCAGCAGTCCGCCGTAGGTGAGCCCGAAACCGGCGATCACCCACTCGACCCCCGTGTCGTCGGTGTGCAGATCCTGCTGCATCGCCGGCAGTGCGACGTTGACGATGAAGAAGTCGAGGACGACCACGAAGACTCCCGCCAGCAGGGCCGCGAGCGGCCGCCAATCGGCAGGTGCCTTCGAATTGTTCTGTGCAGGAGGGGTTTTCGATGTGCGGCGACTGGAGCGCGGCACCGGGTTCGTTGTGGTCATGTCTCCGTTGTCCGGCCTCCTGCAAGGGGAGAGTCCAGCGCTGCGGCGGAAGCGGGTGTCATTCCGGTGGCATTGACCCTCCTGTTGCGGGAGGGTCTTGCCTTGTGCACATGACAGAGCTGCTCAGCATCGGTGACTTCTCGAAGATGACCTTCCTCAGCGTCAAGGCGCTGCGGCACTACCACGATGTCGGGCTGTTGGCTCCGGCGCAGATCGACCCGCATTCCGGCTATCGCTACTACCGCCCCCAGCAGGTGGGTGACGCACAGCTGATCCGTCGGCTGCGGGAGCTCGACCTGCCGGTCGAGGCCGTTCGCCGGGTGGTCGCCGCACCGGATCCGGCCGTACGCGACGCGATCATCGCCGAGCACCTGGACCGGATGACCGAGCAGTTGCGCCGGACCCAGGACACCGTCGACTCGCTGCGGCGCATCCTGCAGGACGACCAGCCCGCCCTGGAGGTGACGACGGTGACCGAGCCGGAGGTATCGGCGCTGGTCGTGCGCGAGCGGGTCACCGCGGATGCCGCGATGGCATGGTGGGTCGACACGTTCACCGCCCTGCATCGCAGGTTGCGGCTCAACCACGGGCAGCGCACCGGCCCGGACGGCGTCGTCTTCCCGACGGAGTACTTCACCGAGGGCGTCGCGGATCTGGTGGCCTACCTGCCTGTTGCGCCCGGCACCCGGGGCGCCGAACAGATCGCCGGAGGCGCGCTCGCGGTCACCTCGTACGACGGGCCGTTCGTCGATCTCGATCACGCGTATGGCGTGCTCGGGCGATCGGTGACCGAGCGGGCCGTGGCCGCCGATGGTCCCGTCCGTGAGCGCTACCTGCCGCGCGGCGCTGCCGCGGACCTGCTCGATCACACGACCCTCGTGTGCTGGCCGGTCGGCGACTGAGCCTGTCGCCGACTGAGCCTGTCGCCGACTGAGCCTGTCGCCGACTGAGCCTGTCGCCGATTTGCTCCGCGGTCGCCGCGAACCGTATTCTTGAGCCACCGAAGACCGCCGGTTGTCCACGTGCCCCGGCACGTGACCGAAGGTTCCGCACTCGAGCGGGCGACCAGCGCAGGTGAACGCAGGCAGCACGATCGCGCCATACCTCGCGTATGGCGCCCGATCGCATGTGAGCCCCGGACATCTGTGCCGGGGCTCTTTTTCGTGTGCCGGATCCTCCGCGGTGGCCCCTCGGAAGACCCGCGACGAACATTCACCAATGGATGATCGTCGGGACGAACATTCACCGATCAAGGAGGTCCGCATGGCCAAGTCCGACAAGTCGGCAGCCATCGCCGAGCTCACGGACAAGTTCCGTGACTCGGGTGCGGCCGTGCTGACGGAGTACCGCGGCCTGTCCGTGGCTCAGCTCACCGAGCTGCGCAACTCCATCCGTGAGCACGCGACCTACACCGTGGTGAAGAACACGCTCACCAAGCGCGCCGCCGAGGCGGCCGGTGTGACGGCATTCGACGACGACCTGCAGGGTCCGTCGGCGATCGCCTTCATCACCGGTGACCCGGTGGAGGCCGCCAAGGGGCTGCGTGACTTCGCCAAGGCGAACCCTCTGCTGGTGATCAAGGGCGGCGTCATGGACGGCAAGGCCCTGTCATCGGAAGAGATCACCAAGCTTGCGAGCCTCGAGTCTCGCGAGGTCCTGCTCGCCAAGCTGGCCGGCGCCATGAACGCGTCGCTCAGCCAGGCGGTCTACCTCTTCGCCGCGCCGCTGTCGCAGACCGCCCGGGTCGTCGACGCGCTGCGGGCCAAGGTCGAGACCGAGGGCCCGGTTGCCGCCGACGCCCCGGCCGCTGCCGCCGAAGAGACCGCTGCCGAGGCTCCGGCCGAGGCTGCTTCAGACGTCGCCGAGGGTGGCGACGAGAGCTGATCGCCTCACGGCGCTTCAGTTCGAATCTTTCACAAGACAAAGCCACTCACGGCATGCGACTCCGGTCGTAGAAACAACGAAAGGTTGCCAACCATGGCAAAGCTCAGCACCGAAGAGCTCCTTGACCAGTTCAAGGAGATGACCCTGATCGAGCTCAGCGAGTTCGTCAAGGAGTTCGAGGACACCTTCAACGTCACCGCTGCCGCTCCGGTCGCCGTGGCCGCTGCCGGTGGTGCCGGTGGCGCCGCCCCCGAGGCCGCCGAGGAGAAGTCGGAGTTCGACGTCATCCTCACCGCTGCCGGTGACAAGAAGATCCAGGTCATCAAGGAGGTCCGCGCGCTGACCTCCCTCGGCCTGAAGGAAGCCAAGGACCTCGTGGACGGCGCCCCCAAGCCCGTTCTGGAGAACGTCGACAAGGCTGCCGCCGAGAAGGCCAAGGAGCAGCTCGAGGGCGCCGGCGCGTCCGTCGAGCTCAAGTGAGCTGACGCTGCGCTGCTCTTCGCAGCGGGGGCCGGGCGGGAACCGCCCGGGCCCCCGGGCGGGGGCCCCCCCCCAACCGGGGGGGGGGGCAAAACCCCCAGCGGGGGGAAC